>NZ_JBYTEO010000042.1:0-59092 GCF_058791355.1 Pseudomonas sp. EB271-G4-1 | reverse complement strand
AATGAGCGGTCACGCGTTAGCGAAAGGGTCGGTCACGATGTACCGAAACGGGCGGTCACGATGGGCCGAAATACGCACAGCACGGCATCAAGAAAACGATTTGACGCTTTTTCGGACCTCGAGAACATTGACCGCTGAGCCTCCGTTTCAAATTGAAACTTCAGGGCCCATTTCGATGTTTTCGCTTTGCGCTTACCTTTCATTACCGCCCCCACGCTCTTGGTGAGCCAAATGGTTTGCTGTCGCGCCGATCACAATCAGCTCCCCCTCCTCCATTTGCTAAGGAAGGGCGGCAGCTGGTTGAGCTCAGCGGAGAGTGGATCACAGGGTTCCGACACAGGCGAACCATTGGCCCCGCTGAACCAACACTGATATGGCCTGGTAATCGGATACAATGCACATCAGAAAACGGCCAACAGTTGCTGGCGATAATTCTTCGAAAAGCTTATTTGATACGTCGACGCAGGGGACAAATCGACCTGCGATAAAAATTTCTGCGCTGTAGCGGAAGTTGTTGAGCTGCCTGAATCTCCAATGAGAGCTTTCACGGAGCTATCCAACTCATCTTCGATTGAGCAAGCCTCAGGTGCACGTGCACCTACAGCGCACACAACAGCCAAATCTTCCGGCAGATCATCGGCGATTCGCTGAGAGAATCGCTTCAATGTCGGCTCCGCCAAGACGAACAACCAAGCTTGATCGTCAATCTCGCCCATACGCCGAAGAACTCTTCCCAGCACCTGCCGGTAATGCAGCTCAGTACGAATTCGACTGAGGTAGCAGCAAACTTGAAGCCGGGGAATATCAGTCCCCTCGCTGATCATTCCCACTGCAACAATCCAACGGCAGTCGCCATTTTTGAACGCGTTGATTACCTGTTGCGCGTCCGGGGTTCTGGTTGTCACGACTTGGAAGCTTTCACCCTTGTCCTTCAGCGCCGTAGCGACTTGGTGTGCATGTGCAATATTTGTGGCAACAACCAAGCCCGCGGCATTCGGTTTAAGCATTCGCACTTCATCGAGTTTCTTGCTCCCCAGGTCGAGCAACTGGCTAAGCGCTTCCTCATGGCAAATCAAGTCTTCGTATGAGACCGGAGACTCACGCAGTAGCTTAGCGATGCTGGGAAAAAGCTTGACGGTACTGTCGTTCGCGAAATCCTCACGGAGTCTCAGCATCTGGTTATCGAGCAGGACGATGCGAGGTGACCGACAAACTCCGTCGGAAATGGCTTCTTTGAGGCCGTATCGATAGTCGCAAATCAATCGGCCTTCCGGGTTGGAGTAACGAGCCAGAGCAATGCCCCTGTCATCGGAGCGCCATGGCGTACCCGACAGAGCCAAGGTAAAGGCGGCCCGGTCCTGCATATTCAAAAGAATTTGTTGCCCCCAGGCATTGCTCAAAAGCGGATCGTGTCCTGAGCAGTGATGGATCTCGTCGAATACCGCAAACACGCGATAGTCATCGAAAAGCCTCCAGAAGGCGTCATCCTGGTGTTCCATGGCTTGATAGGTACTTGCGGTTCCAATGGCACCGATAAGTCCATCCAAACGCCTCCCCAATACAGCCGAGAACGTAGTGCGAAAACCGTCGACGACTTGGCACGAGGGAGCAAAACACAGCACGAGATCGATCTTTCCCTGCTCTAACAAACGTCGAGCGAGCTCCGCGGCCATCCGAGTCTTCCCCGCCCCAGGTGTGGCTTGGCAGAAAAAGTGCGGCGTTGAGGTGTAGTGTTCCAACGCGATCTCAATGCATTGGCTTTGCCATTTTCTCGGCGATGCTTTCATCGTGCGGACGTGACTGTCTTGAGCGTCTTTTCGACCGCTCGGAGATGCCCTAAAAGACGAGAGCTTCGGTCTCGGGCTTCCAGATACTCGCCTTCGACTTGGTCTTTCAGATGCGGCATTTCGTCGAGTAGCTGCTTATAACGCTCCGCCTCTCCCATTGAAGAAAGGAAGTCGAGCCGAATCTCTTTGAGTATGGATTCCAGGTGCTCGATCACACCTGCGTCTGGCTGCTCTGGATCAGTACTTTGCAAGGGTTGATGAGACGGTTTGTTCGCCGGCTTAGCGCTGCTTTCGTACCCATTGTCAATGAGCTCCACCTGCAAGTTCGCCGGAATGCTCTGCCAGTGATAGATCTGACCCCGCTTTTGTCGTTTTTCATCCTGAGTGACCCATCCGGTACGCAGCATGCGTCGGATCTGCTCATAGACATATCGACGCAAGTCGCTGCTGTTGAAAGTCATACCCGTCAGCTGCGCAGCGTAGGCGTCACGTAGATCCTGGGTCGTAAACTGGCGTAGATGCCCCTGCTGAAACAGGTCGTAGAGCCGCCTGTCGAGGATGAATGAATCGGGTTTCATGCAGGCACCTGGAAGGGAAATTCGCGGAACGGCCAAAATGCGGATTATAATCCGTGGTTGATTCATCCGCAAACGCACGATAGTGCCGCCTCAGTGGGAACCGAGGCGGTTATGCATCAGCTTGCAAAGGCATTGGGTGAAAGAATACGGAGACAAAGGAAGGCCAAAGGATTTTCCCAAGATGCCTTGGCGCACTCCTGCAGTGTCGATCGTAGCTATATGGGGCGTATTGAGCGCGGTGAAGTCAACATCACCGTGGAAAAGCTATATCGCATAGCCACCGTATTGGAATGCGAGCCGCATTTTCTCTTGCCTGAATCGCTGTCTCTCCATGAATTGGCTTCTGATCTGACGGCAAGCGACTGAGCCAATAATCATGCGTTGACATGGATTTCGCCATCCTTATCGGATTTCGTTCCCGACCGAACGCCCTAGTGACTGGGCGCTTCCCTGCCCCTCGAGTTCCAAATGATCCATGCGGAACAGGCCGTCAAAATCTGCGCGCTGTCATGCGATACGGATCTGCCAGATAATAAGTGGCAAAGATCCAACCATGAAGGTGCACCATGCTTGCCGAAGTGCTGAAAGAGGATTTTTATCGTGCTTTCCGGGGCCGGTTTTCAGAACTACTCAATCTCCCTATTGACGCTTCAGACTCTGATCTCAATGAGATGATCTTTGCAGGTTTTTCAATCGACCGGTTCAATATTTTTTGCGAGCTGGGCAAAATTCCCCCACATCAACGTGAACACATTATCTCTCACAAGACACTTAGCTTCCGGTTGTCGCGCGGGCAGAAACTTACAGTAGATGAGAGTGACCGCCTATTCAGAAATGCCTATATCTTGGCTATGGCGGAGGTGGTGTTTGGGAATGGAGAGAAAGCCCGGTCGTGGCTTTCGAAGCCCAAGAGTCGTTTTTCAGGAAAGGATCCAATAGCGATGCTCGCAACTACATCAGGTTCCCACCAGGTCGAGGAGATGCTAATACAGGTTGCAGAAGGCATTGCGTTCTGATCGCAAACGCCATTGGCCTACATATCGGGTTTTTAGGTTCATTTCTGTGCTGCGGGATATTGCTTTTGTACTTGCTGAGCGTTCAGGCCTCGAAGCCCTGACCATAATCATGCCGACGCGCAATGTTGCGGTGTCAAATCCGCAGTCCTGTAGCCAATGTTTCGCGGCATGACCGTGTTCGCTGCGTTTCGGTGCTCGGCGCGGTTGCATCCTCTTGATCCAATTTTGAAGTTTTTCGTCTCGAGTTCCACCATCCGCTTAGCTCTGTGAGCTACGTCATTTCTAGGGCGCGCCTGTGTTCGCTTTTTTCTTGCGAAGCGTCCTCGCCTTCATTGCCTTTTTGGGCTTGACCACAGCATCTCCGCCTCGCTTGGTTTCGCGGGATTGTCTGAAGATGCCCAACGCTTCCTGCGCCGGATGGCTAGAAAGCTGAAAAGCACTCAATCTTCTCTGGCCTGAAAATATACCGCTACCCAACTGTGCACTACGTTTACTTTAAATCCTCGATAAAGCGTCTCGTCATCTTCCGTGGTGGATTGTTCAGCTAGTTGCGGAATTGATCGACGCCAGATTTACAGCCTCCCAGCAGCCACGCTGCTCTAGTTCCTGAAGAAAGCTCCTGAAGCTACGCCGGCGTTGGTCGGAGCCGCTCGGAATGGCAAGTCGCGTAGTCGAAACCATTACGCTTCCCGCCATACATCGGTTAATCGTCAGAAATTCTGGGATGAGTTTGTTCGGCTCGCACAACCACGCCGTGATCCATACCTGTCATAAATCCGCTCTCCTCTGACAAAAAAGAGCCTTTTGTTTACGTTCAACGTCCCTGCAATTCCATGAGGCGCGCAGCTCTTCGATCAGGCGCGTAATTGAGCAATGAAATACGCTTCATTCCGAATTATGATTTAACTAGATAGTTAGCTATCTATATAATGCACAGATCATTTCAACGGGACACTTAACGTGAAGCAGAGTCACCGCCTCTCGGGCATATCAAAATTCATTCTGGTCGGGTTGGGCGTGATCATCGCCCTCCTCGGTTTGGCGCTTGCTGCGGGCGGCGTGAAGTTGGTCAGCCTGGGAGGCTCCTGGTACTTCCTGGTGGGTGGGCTGGTGATGGCCGTTTCCGGTCTGCTGATCGCTCGCTTCAAAACGGCAGGTGCCTGGTTGTTCGCTGCGTTTCTGCTGGGCACGGCGATCTGAGCGGTGAGTGATGCCGGGCTAGTTTTCTGGCCGGTGTTCTCGCGCCTGTTCATGTTCAGCGCCGTAGGCCTGGCGGTCGCGCTGGTCTCGCGTCTGAATCAGCGCTCGCGTGCGCTCACTCGGCATTGTCATGGTCTCCTCCTCTCACGAACCGTATACGGTCTAACGGCGCTGAGCTTGATGGATGCCGACGAAGTTTTTTGCACCATCAGCCACCTCAAAGCCTACACCGAAAACTAGATTGCACACCGACGCAATCGCCCGGATCCGCCCGGGCTTTTCGCGAATCAAGCCCCACTCTCCTCCCCCGGCGTTCAGCCAATTGCGCCTCCGCGCGCCAAAAACTCCAGTAGGTTTGAGAACCTTGCATTATCAAACCTACTATTCGTTCCCAATACCAGGGAGAGCGGGCTCTCTAGTGTCTTTGAGGTGTTGGGGGATGCGGACAAAAACTTGGACTGGTTATGCCGCGAGGCCCAGGCTCCGGCGTTTTTCAAGGTAGTTGTCGCGTCAACCGTCTAACTATGCCGCTCTTTTCTCGACCTGTTGCTCTCGATCCGGGTTCAACAGCACGGTGCCGATCGGCTCCCAGTTACGTGTTCGACCCGACCACCGTTCCGGCTTTTTCTCTTTGGCTCGTTCGTACAGCTCATGTCGCCGGGCCAGGACCTGATGGTCCAGTCCTCGATGCCGCTCAGTCGGTGTGACGAACCGGATACGGCTATGCCGGTGTTCGTTGTTGTACCAACGCATGAATTCCCTCACCCAAGCTCGTGCGGCGTCCAAACTGGCAAAACCATCCTGCGGCCATTGCGGGCAGTATTTCAGTGTTCTAAACAGCGACTCCGAGTACGGATTGTCGTTGCTGACCCGCGGGCGCCCCCGTGAAGGCGTGATGCCCAGTTCGTACATCTTGCTCAACAGCGTCACCGATTTCATCGGCGCTCCGTTGTCCGAGTGCAGCACCAGCGGTTCGTGTAAACACTGCTCGCCGATCACGCTGCGTTGCAGCAGGGCGGCGGCTTTCTCGCCGCTTTCTGCGTCGTAGACCTCCCAGCCCACGGCCTTGCGGCTGTAAATATCTTCGATCAAATAGAGGTAGTAATACTTGCCGCGTATCGGCGACGGCAAATACGTGATGTCCCACGACCACACCTGATTAGGCGCTTTGGCCGCATGCGTCGTCGGTGCTGCGTACCGCCTGGGGCGCTGACTACGGCCTCGATGTTGCTGTTGACCCGTTGCTCGCAAGACGCGATAAAACGTCGCCTCCGACGCCAGATAGCGCCCTTGATCGGCCAGGCGCGGCACGATCTGGCTCGGCGGCAGATGGGCGTACTCCGGGCTGTTGCACAGCGTCACAAGGGTCTGTCGTTCGACCTCGTTCAGTGCATTTCGCGGCGTTGGCCGTGTGACAGTCGTTCGGGCATCGGCCTGGATAACGTCTGTTTCAGTCCACCGCTGCAAGGTCCGCAGCGATAGACCGATTTCCCGGCAGGCACTGATTTTTCTGGCTCCCGCCGCGACCGCTTGGCTCAGCCAGTCAACCAGTAACTGCCGTTCTGGCAAAGATGTCAGCTGTCCTCGTTGTCGGTCCCCCAGTAGTCGTTGAGCTTTTTTCGCAGCACCAACAACGCGGCTGTTTCAGCGAGCGCCTTGTCTTTGCGGCGCAGTTCGCGCTCAAGTTCCTGGATACGTTTCTTATCTTTGCGAGACTGCTCCCGATCTTCTTTTTGCTGGGCCTTTTCCGATTTCTGGCCGGTGATGAAGGCTTGTCGCCAAGCAGTAATTTGCTCGGGGTAAAGGCCCTTGCGGCGGCAATACTCGCCCAAGTCGATCTCGGACAAACCGGCCGCTTCAAGGACGACAGCAAACTTGGTTTCGGCTGACCAGTTCTGAGTCGATTGTTTGTTTTCGGACACTGCACTTCCTTCAGAACTGAGCTGCTTGCGCCAGTTGGACAAAGACATTTCGCTGACCCCTTCGCGCCGGGAAACCTCGGCCATCGACAGGTTCAGTGGGGGAAGCAGCATCTTGAGTAATGCGGCTCTGCGTTCGGGTGAATAGTACGGCACGACCAGTCTCTTTCCGCCCCCGATATGCTTTTTCAGGAAAAACCGGAGAGGCGACAACTATCCTGACACCGGGGGGCTCTCACGCTGGGTCAATTTTCAATCAGCGCCGACATCTTTGAGGGGAGGCCAGGCACCAACGAGATCTTACAACATGCACGTTGAGGGCACACTGTATCCTCAGGGGTTACTCGCGATCAAAGCCCTACAGTTCTCAACTTCTTGCTCACATCCCATCCCTTAAAGGGCGTCTGCAGTTGAGCCTTCGGCATAAATTGCGGATCGATTCAATTCACAACCAGCGCCCCTGCTCTTTCCGCACCAAAGCGTGCATGGCGTCAACGCTCAATGACAAGGCGGCAGCGCGACGCTTTGCAACATGTGCAGGTGATAGGAAACGCTTGGTGCTCTCGCTAGCGTTGGATAGACAGATGGCCTGGAAGTTCGCTTCATCAGCCCGCCCCGAGAGCATTCGACGGGTGCGATCATCGAACAACATGAAGCGGATGGGATTCAAACGCAGTAACGCCCGCCACTTGGCATCCAACGAGACAAAAAACGGAATGTGAAATGCACCATAGCTATTTTGTGCGGCCATACGCTCCAGTAGTCGTAAGTGTGAGATATCCCAAGCCATTCCCTTTACTTTTTCAAGCATCGTGTGCGAACGACCAGTGACAGGCCCGAAAAAGGGGGCCGGCTGCTTGGTCGCTATCCCCTTCCAGATCAGACTCAAATCGGACATCGGAATGAAACCTAGATCATTGACGCAGTAGTCGATCAGTTTTCCGAAAATCGTCTTCACATCTCGATTGGGAACATGCCAAAGCCCCGCCAGCCTCAGCAGCAAGGCCTCTGTCGCCAAGGCCGATGCCTCATGACGCAAAAAATCTTCGTTCGTGTGAAGGTCGCAAACCAGCTGCACAGCCGCTGGGCGAAGTCTCTCCTTAAGGGCGTCGATCGATTCACCATGGAAGTGCAGCTCCTCCGTATCTTGGTAGCGCTCCCAATCGAGATAGTCCAAAGTGCGGAACGCGACGAGCGTGTCGATCGGTCGCTCGTTACTGGTGTCATCTCTTGCCAGCCGGACATTTTCATAGAGAAACGGCAAGATATCGAATTGAACCTGCGGATTGTTCGCCTTCAACATGAGAACACTTTTGACCCGCGTAATATCCTGATCACTAGAAGCCGTTTGCTGATTGATCAGCCGCCTTAATCTTTCAGCAAAATTCGAGTCGAAGCTGAGCGAGTAATCAAGCAAAAGTTCGGAGCGACCGGCCTGTAGCGCTCCCTGCACCGCCGTCTCCGCTGAGACAAAGAAAGCCCTAGGCCCCTGAATAACCGGTATTATAAATTCATTGCCATCCACACCAAGGCCAAGACTCAGGTCTATTCCACCTGGTTGGTCCGTACTAACCAGGCTTCTCAGTGCTGCGCACTCAGCAGCGCGCTCATCAAGCTGCTGCCAAGCCTCCTGATGATTGAAAACTACCGCTCGATACAACTCATCGATTACTGCCGGCTGCACACGCTTCCTCCTTGATACAACCCACGCCCCTGGAACGCCCTCAGTCAGTTTTGAGGGCCAACAGGCATCTGCTGAGACTTAATTGTTGAGCGCCGAGAGCCTCAGCGCAATTGCAGATGCACTTTGCTTGACGCCTGCTCAGCTATCCAAAACTTGCTAACTTTCAAGGTCGATGACGGAGTTCAAAGTTACAGCACAACTCGCTTCATCGCGAACAAGGTTCGCTTAGCTAGGAGAGCTCCATTTTTTTGGTGCTGGATTATCGCTGGGCTATTTCAAACCCCAGCCGTTGAAGCGTAGTTCGCTCTGCGACTTTCAACTTCTTGACCGCCCAGACCAGGAGATTTTTGGGCCTTGAGCTCGCGACATAGGCGAGCCTTGCCGCCTCCAAGTTCTTGTCACCAATCCAATCCGCCCAATGTGACTGATCCCCTCGCCTGGAAGCTGAAACCAGCATTGTCGCTTCGTGGGTTTCACCCTTGATCTCATGAATCGTCGCCAACCGGACGCGACTCTGGTGCGACGCCACCAAAGAAAGTCTCTGAGTGACAAGTTGCTCACCGAGCCCCGATGGGGAGCGCAACCCAAGCGCTGCCAATGGTGCAATTGCCACAGCGATATCTGCGATGACAAAGACCTGCATTGGCAGCTCATTAAGACGGGCCTTGGCCACCCTACACCACCCTCTCCAGTGCTGCCCTGCGACAGAAGCGCCCGCGCTCGTGACAAATGCCAGCGCCTGATGAAGAAACAACCGCCATTCGAGCTCGGACTCGACATCCACAGGGCAGTGGAAGGAATTGGGTTTTGCCGAATAGCCCAACTTGCTTGCCAGCCACCCTCCAAAGAGCGCGAGCGACTTCTGGATAGCGAACACAGATTCATTGCCCGCCAAGGCGCACGCCAGTGCCAAGCGCTCGGTATCGTTCAGATCGTTGACGCCACTGAAAAAACGGTTCAGCGTCGAATGACCGCGCGAGACGATCACCCGGTTCGCGTAGCTGTCACTGAGGCTCATGAACAGAGGCATAGCTTCAGAGGGACAGTCGTCATACTCGACAATCACTGGCGCAGCAGGATGAATCGCTGGATTGCCGTGAATTTTGTTCCCCGGCACCAGTTCGGAGCACAGGTCGACAATTGCCTGCGAACTGCGAAAGTTTTGACGTAGCTGCAGACAGGTGAATCCATGATCGCGGATGAAACACATGACACGCGCAGGATCCGCATGGCGAAATCCGTAAATCGACTGGTTGAGATCCCCCACGATATGCATTTTCACGCCCAGCCCGAGCAAGCCCTCCAGGACGGCCAATTGCTCCACCGAAAGATCCTGACACTCATCGATCACCAGAAATGGATAACGCAGGGCTAGTCGCGTACAAAAGGCTGACAACTTTGCCTCCTGCAGGATCTGAATCGCGAGATGCTCGACATCCCGGTAGGTGGCAAAACCTGCCGCCTTGAAACGCGTCTTGGTATCCCTGAGGTCACGCAGTTGCCAATCGGCCAAGACCACTGCGTTCAGCTTGCGGTCCAGTCCAGGCTCGCCCGTTCGGAAAACAAATTTGTCCGTTGCCAGATCAAAGTCGTACTGGCTGGCGGGAACGCGGATGTGTTCTATGGCATATTTGGTTTTGAGGTACACCGTTGACGAGGAGTCGACCAACTTCAGCCGGAAATCACCGTCCTTGCCGGCATAGCCGGTTAGCCGATGGGCCACAGGCGCCACGATGCAATTTAGGATGAAGCTGTCAATCGTCGACACCCAGTGCGGGTACGCCACCGGAGCCCGCTGTCGGTGGGCGATCAGCCGAGTTTTCAGTTCATTGGCGGCGCTGTTGGCAAATGACAGCAGCGCGATCCCCCCCGGATACCCCTGCCAATCCTCGATTTCGCGAGCCACCTTGGCAGCAATCACCTCAGTTTTCCCGCTCCCTGGACAGGCCTCAAGGTAAATATTTTCGTCAATGTAGGAAGCGAGATACCCCTGCTGCTCTTCGCTGGGAAAGGTCATTAGAGTGGCTCCTCAGCGATACAGCACGCCCAGCAGATGGCCTGCTTAATGTAGTGCGGTACGGCAAAGGCGCAATCGCCCTGTTCGAGCTTGTCGGCCAGTAGTTGCGCGTACAGCCCCTTCCCCATGCTGTTGGAATCAATGCGCTCCAGGAGCTCGTACGCATACTCGGCTTTCTGCGATTCAGACAGTCCACCAAAGTCGGCCGCAAGCATGTCCTTGAACGAAGCCTTGACCGGGCCATCCGTGGGCCAGTTCTCATAGGCGACTTGCAACATGACTGGCAGATTGTCCGCTGTCATCGCCAAGTCGTACTCAAAGGTTTTTAGCTCGCCACTAAACAATCGCCCGTACTGGGATATCGCAATGGTCGGGATCAGGGCCAGAGCAGGGTTGGTACCGACAGCCAAATTCCCTAGATGCGGTTTCACGACCACTTCGACAAGCTGCTCCTGTACCAACACCTTCTGGGTTTTGGCCGGATCCTTGTCGGTGAGACCTGCGCAGGGAATGGGCAGGTTACGGCTACGCAACTGCCCCTCGACCTCACAAAACAATTGCATGAAATGGGCGAAATAGATGCCATTTAGATTGATTACAGATACCCCGTAGTCATCTAGGGTGTTCAAACCTTTGCCGCGGTTCGCGAGGACGATTTTCGCCAGCTCTGGCAGCGCAATGGCCTCCGCCACGCCTTCTACAAGGATGACGCCTTTGGAAAAGAGCAGATTGGACTTGGTTACATCCAGCCAACGGTCGATAAACCGCCGACTCGGTTCCGACAGGCCGCAAAAGCGCGCAGGAACGGCCAGCGGTTCGACTCCGCCGTTGATATGGATGATGTTGTTGATAGAAACAGCCGACGAGATCACCGTGGAATGGGTGGTGATCACCACCTGAATATTCTTGTTGAGGGCCACCTCCTGCAGGTGCTTTAACAGCCTGATCTGAAGTTGCGGATGCAGGTGCGCTTCCGGCTCCTCAATCAGCAGCAGCTTATGCAGTGTGCGCTCCCCCGGGCCCTCGCCATCTTCGACGATCAACTCGGCGAGGATGGAGGCGATATAGAGCAGATTGTTGTAGCCCAGACTGTTCTCATCCAGCGAGCGGAACTGTGATAGTTCGGCTGGTGATCCATTGGGAAAATACAGCAAACGCAAGCCTTCGACGATCCTGGTGAAGTTGGATTCCGAAAACTGAATCGTCGTGTTTTGCGACAGCCTTTCTCCGAGGGCTGCACGCAGGCTACTGGAGATCAAGGCATTCGCTCGTTTAATGTCTTGTTCATCGGCCAGCTGAGAGTTGAAGTCTGCGACTTTCACTTCAAGCGGATGCAATGTTCCGCTCTTGGCGCACGCCTGTAATTGATCCTTGCACAACGCCTTCATCAGCTTGGAGAGCCTTGACTGTCGCCCCTCCCGCAACTTCTGCTCCGCATCGCGCAGCGGGGGCAAATAGATGCAGTGAATCAGGTCCAACGTCTGTTGATTAAATATCCCCGTCCTTATCGCTCCGCCCCAGAGCTCCTGGCTGTAGCGGCCGCGCATTTCGCGGTTGAGCACAGTTAAATTGAGCACTGCTTCGTCCTGCTCGCCACACCAAGAGTCAAGCGCTACTTTCTCGAAGACACTGAGGTCGCCGAAAATCGCCTGGATGGCGAAACTGGACGCAGGCACTGCGTCAAGCTCAAACGACTTGTGGAAATCGCGTTCGTTGACCGAACGTTTTCCCGACTCCGAATCTTGAAAAAGCTGGCGCAACGCATTTATCACGCCCGTTTTGCCCGCGCCGTTCTCCCCAACCAACACGTTCAGCCCTGCATGAAGCTCAATCGTGAAACGTCTACCGAAACTCTTGAAGCCCTCGATCTCTAGCTGTCTCAAGTACATTAAATTTCATCCCTTCAATTTAACGCTCGGCACGTGCGCTGGCTTGCGCGTGCCCGGTGATACTGACCAATGTCGCCAAATACCCAGGGGATGTCCATAGGCCATTAGCGGCAAAATTGTGACTGGTGCATCAGGAACAATCCCAGCACTGGCGTACCGGACGCCACATCCCCCGCACCGTCCGTGCAAAGTGGCGGTGAGCTTGTCGATGGTGATCCAGCGTATGGTCTTCCCCGACATTTTCAGTCGAGCTGACGTCAGGAGGACTGCTCATTCAATCCAGAGCGTGAGCGACCGCTCTTGGAGCGCCACCGATCGTGATTTTTCCTGGAGAGAAATGACTGGGGTATAGCCAATCCTCATATCCAACAGTTGGTCGAGGCGCTCGCGCTCCTCGGCAGAAAGCGAGCCCGGCGTCTCGGCGCGTTGCACGCGGCGACGGCGCACGATCACCGCGATGATCACCACACCTCCCAGCAGCAGGCCGGCGGGGCCGAACCAGAGCAGCGCGGTCTTGGCGTTCAGGGCCGGTTTGTAGCGGACGAAATCACCGTAGCGATCGACCATGAAGTCGATGATCTGCTGATTGTCCTTGCCCTCGCCGAGCATGCGGAAAATCTCTTTTCGCAGGTCGGCGGCGATCGGTGCGTTGGAGTCGGCGATGTCCTGGTTCTGGCACTTGGGGCAACGCAGCTCCTTGGTCAACTCGCGAAAACGCTCGCGATCACCTTCCTTGGCGAACTCGTAGGTGTCGATGGCGGCGTGGGCCACGCCGGCCAGGCTCAAGCCCAGTGCAACGGCGGCAATCCAGCACTTCATGGCTTGGCCTCGTCGACCAGCGCCTGGTACTTGGCCGCCAGTTTTTCACGCCAGACCTGCTCGTCGATAACGCCGACGAATTTGTCGCGGATGATGCCCTTGGCGTCGATGAAGAAGGTTTCCGGGGCGCCATACACACCGAGGTTCAGGCCCAGGGTGCCGGCGTCGTCGCGGATGTCCAGTTGATAGGGGTTGTGGAAGTCCGCCAGCCACTTCAAGGCGTCGACGTTGACGTCCTTGTAGTTGATGCCGTAGATCACCACGCCCTTTTCAGCCAGCTTGTTCAACACCGGGTGCTCGACCCGGCAGGAAATGCACCAGGTGCCCCAGACGTTGACCAGCGCCGGCTTACCGAGAATGTCGGCACGGGTCAGGGTCTTGTCGCCCTGCACCGCCGGCAGGGAAAACTCCGGGAAGGGTTTGCCGATCATCGCCGAGGGCAACTCGGCCGGGTCCAGGTACAGACCGCGATACAGGAAAACAGCCACCACCAGGAAAATCGCCAGTGGCAACAGCATCAACCAACGCTTCATGCAGTCGCTCCAGACATGCCCAGTGCTTCACGCACACGGCTTTTCACCTTGACCCGATAACGTCCGTCCAGCGCTGCCAGCAACCCGCCCAGACCGGTGAGCAAACCACCGAACCAGATCCAGCGCACGAACGGCTTGACGTGCACGCGTACCGCCCAGGCGCCGTCCCCCAGGGGTTCGCCCAGTGCGACGTAGAGGTCACGGGTGAAACCGGCGTCGATCCCGGCTTCGGTCATCACCGAGTTCTGTACCGTGTAGAGGCGTTTTTCCGGGTGCAGCACGCTGACTTCCTTGCCGCCCTTGATCACCCGAACGGTGCCCTTGTCGGAGGTGAAATTCGGGCCTTCGAAGTGTTTGGCGCCTTCGAAGATAAACTGATAACCGCCCAGGGCCATGGATTCGCCGGGCGCCAGGCGCAGGTCGCGCTCGGCACTGTTCTGGCTCGACAACACCACGCCCAGGGCGCAAACGGCGATGCCCAGGTGTGCAACCTGCATGCCCCAGTAGCTGCGGGTCAGGGTCGGCAGGCCTTTGATCAGGCCTTTGTGGCGAGTCTTGTCGACAATGTCACGCGCACCCGCCAGCAACACCCAGGCCGCGAGCATGAAGGTCGCCAGCACCGCCCAGTTGAAATCGCCGTAAGCCACGCCAGCCACCACCGCCAGCGCGGCGCTGCCCAGCAGTACCGGGGTGAGCATGCTCAGTAGCCACTTCACCGGGGTGTCTTTCCAGCGCACGATCACGCCGACCGCCATCACCAGCATCAACAAGGCCATCAACGGAATGAACAGTGCGTTGAAGTACGGCGGGCCGACCGACAGCTTGGCGCCGGTCATGGCATCGAGAATCAACGGATACAAGGTGCCCAGCAGGATCATCGAAGCCGCCACGACCAGCACCAGGTTGTTGCCCAGCAACAGGGTTTCCCGGGACCAGAGGTTGAAGCCGACCTGGCTCTTGACCACCGGTGCGCGCAAGGCGAACAGCGTCAGCGAACCACCGACCACGAACAGCAGGAAGATCAGGATGAACACGCCGCGCTCGGGGTCCGAGGCAAAGGCATGCACCGAGGTCAGCACGCCGGAACGCACGAGGAAAGTGCCCAGCAGGCTCAACGAAAAGGCGGCAATGGCCAGCAACACGGTCCAGCTCTTGAACACGCCACGTTTTTCCGTGACCGCCAGCGAGTGAATCAGCGCGGTACCCACCAGCCAGGGCATGAACGAGGCGTTTTCCACCGGGTCCCAGAACCACCAACCGCCCCAGCCGAGTTCGTAGTAGGCCCACCAGGAGCCGAGTGTGATGCCGATACCGAGGAAGGCCCAGGCGACGATGGTCCACGGACGCGACCAGCGCGCCCACGCGGCATCCAGACGACCGCCCATCAGCGCTGCGATCGCGAACGCGAACGCCACCGAGAAACCGACGTAACCCATGTACAGCATCGGCGGGTGCACGATCAGGCCGATATCCTGCAGCAATGGATTGAGGTCGGCGCCATCGCTGGGCATTTGCGGCAGGATGCGCTTGAACGGGTTCGAGGTGAGGATCAGGAACAGCAGGAAACCGGTGCTGATCATGCCCATCACTGCCAGCACCCGTGCCAGCATCACTTGCGGCAACTGCCGGGAGAACACCGACACGGCGAACGTCCAGCCGCCGAGGATCAGCGCCCACAACAGCAACGAACCTTCGTGTGCGCCCCATACGGCGCTGAATTTGTAATACCAGGGCAAGGCACTGTTGGAGTTGCTGGCGACATAGGCGACAGAAAAATCGTCGGCCATGAACGCATAGGTCAGGCATGCAAAAGCGAACAGCAGGAAGGCGAACTGCCCCCATGCCGCCGGCTGGGCCAGGCTCATCCAGAATCGGTCACCGCGCCAGGCACCGACCAATGGCACGACGGCCTGAACCAGCGCAAAACACAGCGCCAGGATCATGGCCAGATGGCCCAATTCGGGAATGAAGATGCCGGAAGTCATGGATCAACCCTCCTTAGCGGGTGTTGGGGCGGATTGACCACTGTCTTTCAACGCCTTGGTCACTTCCGGCGGCATGTACTTTTCATCGTGCTTGGCCAGCACTTCATCGGCCACCACCACACCTTCGGCATTGAGCTTGCCCAGGGCGACGATGCCCTGCCCTTCGCGGAACAGGTCAGGGAGGATGCCGCGATAAGCGATGGTCACGGATTTGTTGAAGTCGGTGACGACGAACTTCACGTCCAGCGAGTCGCTGGAACGCTGCAGCGAGCCCGCCTCAACCATGCCGCCGGCGCGGATGCGCGTGTCCTGCGGGGCTTCGCCATTGGCGATCTGGGTCGGCGTGTAAAACAGGTTTATGTTCTGCTGCAAGGCACTTAGGGCCAGGCCCACGGCAGCGCCGACCCCGACCAGGATCGCCAGAATGATGATAAGACGCTTTTTACGCAGCGGATTCACTTGCCGTTCTCCCGGCGCAGACGACGCGCCTCTTGTTGCAGATACCGCTTGCGGGCCAGGATCGGCGCCGCCACGTTGAGGGCCAGCACCGCCAGGCAGATGCCATAGGCCGACCAGACATACAGGCCATGATGGCCCATGGCGAGGAAGTCGCCGAATGAAGCAAAACTCATCGAACGACCTCCAGGCTGTTTTCGACTTCGGCCTTGACCCAACTGGCCCGGGCTTCGCGCTTGAGCACTTCAAGGCGCATGCGCAGCAGCAACACCGCGCCGAAGAAACAGTAGAAACCCAGCGCCGTCAGCAGCAACGGCAGCCACATCTCGGCGGGCATCGCCGGTTTTTCCGTGAGGGTGAAGGTCGCGCCCTGGTGCAGGGTGTTCCACCACTCCACCGAGTACTTGATGATCGGGATGTTGATCACGCCGACAATGGCCAGCACCGCGCACGCCTTGGCCGCGCTGTCACGATTGCTGATGGCGTTGCCCAGCGCAATAAGACCGAAGTACAGGAAAAGCAGAATCAGCATGGACGTAAGGCGTGCATCCCAGACCCACCACGAGCCCCATGTCGGCTTGCCCCAGATAGCCCCGGTGACCAGCGCCAGGGCGGTCATCCAGGCACCGATGGGCGCCGCGCACTGCAGGGCGACGTCGGCCAGCTTCATCTTCCACACCAGCCCGACGATGCCGCACACCGCCAGCATCACGTAGATGGACTGTGCCAGCATGGCGGCCGGAACGTGGATGTAGATGATGCGAAAGCTGTTGCCCTGCTGGTAGTCCGGCGGCGCGAAGGCCAGGCCCCAGACCATGCCGACGCCGATCAGCAGCAACGCCGCGACGCTCAACCATGGCAGCATTTTGCCGCTGATACCGTAAAACCATTTGGGCGAGCCGAGCTTGTGAAACCACGTCCAGTTCATAGTGTTTCCATCACGGCTGGTCTTCGCAATGAGAGTCAAGGTCTGCCTTTTCTGAACGCGCAACCTATTGCCCTTTGCACACGCCTCGCGACCTGTGCAAAGGTTCGCCGTACTGCCGCCAGGTGCAGACCGTGATAAGCGAAGGTTGCCAACAGCATTGCGCCGATCGCAGAGTTCTCGAATCAGCCGAGATCGCCACCACTTACTGGCAGGGTCACGCCAGTGATATAAGAGGCGTCATCCGAAGCAAGGAACAGGATCGCTCCGACCTGCTCGTCGAGGTTGCCGTAGCGTTTCATCAAGCTGCTATTGATGGTCTGGTCGACGATCTGCTGGTACCAGACCTTCTCTTCGGCGCTCTGCTCGGCGGTATTGCGCGGCACCCGCCGTGGCGGTGCCTCGGTACCGCCAGGCGCAGTGGCATTAACACGCACGCCGCGACCGGCAGTTTCGAAGGCCAAGCAGGCCGTCAGCGCGTTCACCCCGCCCTTGGCTGCGCCGTAGGGCACGCGGTTGATACTACGGGTGGCGATGGAAGATATATTGACGATGGAGCCACTGCCCTGATCGAGCATGTACGGTAGCGCTGCATGGCAGCACCATAGCGTCGGGAACAGCGAACGGCGTACTTCAGCCTCAATCTGCGCCGCTTCGTAGTGCTCGAAGGGCTTGGCCCAGATAGTCCCGCCGACATTGTTGATCAGCACATCCACGCGCTCAAAACGCTCGACCGCTGCAGCCATCACCCGGCTACATTCGCTGTGCTGCTCAAGGTCAGCGGTCAGGGTGAGCACGCCCTCGCCCGCCAGCTCGTGGACCAGTTCGGAACGATCAACCGCCACCAAGCGAGCGCCTTCGGCCAGCAGCCGTTCGCACACCTGCCGTCCAATGCCCTGCGCCGCGCCGGTGACCAGCGCGACCTTGTTGTCGAATCTGTTGTTCATGACAACCTCCAGTAAAAAAGGGACCGGCCGTACCAGCACGATGCGGTCGACCCCGTAAACGGGTTCAGGCTACGGCCGCTGCGAACTTCTCGTAGTAGAAGTTCGCAGGCGTGATGCCCTGTTCGCGGATGTAGTGACTGACCGCTTCTACCATCGGGGGCGGACCACACAGGTACACATCGACATCGCCTTCGTTTAGGTGGCGTGGCTCGATGTGCTGGGTGACGTAGCCCTTGAGCGGATATTGGCTTTCCCGGTTGGCCACGCAGGCACTGAAGGTGAAATTGGGGATACGCACAACGAAGGCCTTAAGGCGATCCAGTTCAACCAAGTCGAAATCGTTGGTCACGCCGTAGATCAGGTGCACAGGATGCTTGCTACCCTTTTCGGCAATCTTCTCCAGCATTGCGGTGAACGGCGCCAGCCCCGTGCCACCAGCTAACATCAACAGTGGACGTTGGATCTCACGCAGATAAAAGCTACCCAGCGGCCCTGCCAGGGTCATGCTGTCACCGGTCTTGGCCAGACCAGTAAGGAAGCTACTCATCAACCCGCCCGGCACGTTGCGGATCAGGAAGCTGACCTCGCCGTTTTTCTGCAGAGAGCTAAAGGAATAGGCGCGAAACTGCTCGCTACCGGGCACGCCGAGGTTGACGTACTGCCCAGGGAGGAATGACAGGTTGTCCAGTGCCTCGCCCTTGATTGATAGCGCAATGGTACTGTCGGATAGCTGGCGTACCTCGCTGATGCTGGCCTGGTAGCTGGCCTGTTCGGTCTTGCAGACCTGCGACGAGGTCGGCACCCGCACCACGCAGTCGCTCTCTGCACGCATCTGGCAAGTCAGCACATAACCGAGCTGAGCCTCTTCTTCGCTCAGCGCGTCTTCGATGTATTCCTGGCCCAGGTCGTAACGGCCGACCTCAGCAAAGCACTTACAGGTACCGCAGGCGCCGTCGCGGCAGTCCAGAGGAATATTGATACCCTGGCGGTAAGCGGCATCTGCCACGGTTTCGTCAGCGGTGGCGTCAATGAAGCGGGTGACCCCGTCCTCAAAATTCAAAGCGATTTTGTGCATGACGCACCTCGTGAATAGCTGCAATCAGATGTGGTAGATATCGATAACCTGACGGACGTAGTCGTTCTTGAGGACCACTTTCTTGGCCTTGATCAGCGGGCGCTCGCCGCGCACATCAAGGGTGTAGAAGCTGGTGCCAAAGTAACTGTCGGTGGTCTTGTAGCGAAAGCTCAGGGTGTGCCAGTTGAAGCGCAGGCGACACAGCTCATCGCCTTGCTCGAGCAGTTCCAGATTGCTAATGTTATGCGAGGTACGGGTATCGGGCATGGTCGCGCTGGACCGCTCGGTCTTGATCCGGAATATCCGGTCTTCCAGGCCTCCACGGTTGCCGTACCAGATCAGCGAGATTTCCCGCTGTGGATCTTCGGTAAGTTGGTCGTTGTCGTCCCACGCAGGCATCCAGAAGGTTGCGTCGGTGGCATAGCACTCCAACCAATTGTCCCACTGGTTGTCGTCCAGGTAGCGCGCCTCTTCGTAGAGGAAGTCACGCACTTGCTCAAAAGAAATGCTCATTAAACGGTCTCCACTGGAATCAACTGCTGATCGGTAGCGAGTGCTTTGAGCATGGTTTCCTGCCAGTACTTGTGTTGCAGTACGAACAGGCCTTCATCTTCGGTACGCACGCCGCTGAGCAGTGGGTGCAGATCGATTTCCTGGGCGGCGGCATCGGCACCTTCGACCCAGTGTGCGGCACCACGGGACATGTCGTTCCAGCCACGCCCACCCTGGTAGCCCACCTGGCAGGAGCGGAATTCTTCGAGGTCATCCGGTGTGGCCATGCCACTGACATTGAAGAAGTCTTCGTACTGACGAATGCGTTGCGAGCGCGCATCAGCACTCTCCCCTTTTGGGGCGATGCAGTAGATGGTGATCTCGGTCTTGTCCACGGCGAGTGGCCGTGCAATGCGGATCTGCGAGCTAAACTGGTCCATCAGATAAACGTTGGGGTACAAGCACAGGTTGCGCGAGTTCTCAATCATCCAGTTGGCGCGGGCCTGACCGAAGTCGGCGGCCAGTTCGTCGCGGCGCTCGAACAGTGGACGGTCCTCTGGGTTGGCCCAACGGGTCCAGAGCAGTAGATGACCCTTGTCGAAGGAATAAAAACCGCCACCATTCTTGGCCCACCCACCGGCACTCATGGTTTTTACTTCATCGCCGGCCTCGCGCAGCTTGCGCTGGGCCTGGGTGGCAGCATAGTTCCAGTGCACGGCGCTGACATGGTAGCCGTCAGCACCGTTTTCGGCGGTCAGCTTCCAGTTGCCTTCATAAATATACGAGGAAGAGCCGCGCAGCACTTCCAAGCCTTCGGGCGACTGGTCGACGATCATGTCGATGATCTTCGCCGATTCACCCAGGTGCTCCACCAGCGGTACTACATCGGGATTGAGGCTGCCGAACAGAAAGCCGCGATAGGACTCGAAGCGAGCGACCTTTGTCAGGTCATGGGAACCTTCGCAGTTGAAGCTCGCCGGGTAACCGGCATCAACGGGATCCTTGACCTTAAGCAACTTGCCAGAATTGTTGAAGGTCCAGCCGTGGAACGGACAAGTGTAGGATGATTTATTGCCGGTTTTGTGTCGGCAGAGCATGGCGCCACGATGGCTGCAGGCGTTGAGGAAAGCATTGAGCACCCCATCCTTGTTGCGAGCGATGAAGATTGACTGACGCCCCATGGTGGTAGTGAAGAAGTCATTTTTCTCGGGGATTTGGCTTTCGTGGGCAAGGTATAGCCAGTTACCTTCGAAGATATGTTTCATTTCAAGGTCAAACAGGCGAGGGTCAGTGAACATCTCGCGTTTGCAGCGGTAGACGCCCTTATCACGATCTTCTTCAAGCAAAGAGTTAAGGTATTCGATTCCCAAGGACATAGCCGTAGCCTCCGTTGTTATTATTCAGGCCTACATAAACTAGCGCTCACCATCCCAGATGGATATCCGATTACTGCCGATCACCATCCGTTTTTTGCTGCACTAAAGTAAAGCGAGCTCTTTAATTCTAAAAACAACAATCATGCCGAGACATCCAAATCAAGCCCGACGCATTAAAGTTTCAGATGGCAGTTCGCCAAATCGATCCTTATAAAAATTAGCAAACCTCCCAAGATGAACAAAACCGTAGTCAAACGCCAATTCAGTTATGCTTTTAATATTGCATGCGGAATCAGTCAGGCACTCTCGAACCCTGTCCAATTTTCTGCCTCTTATATACCTCTTCGGAGAGACACCTACATGTCGCTCAAACAGTGTATAAAAAACACGCACACTTACACCGGCTAAATCAGCTAGCTCCTCGACACGTATATCCATATTGCCATCAATATACGAGTCGATTTTCTCCAGCATTACGACGATTGTTGCATTATGCTTCGTGCGAAGCACATTAGACTTTAACAAGCTCAGCATTTTTGCTGCAAAAATGTACTGATAGCTTTTATCAACTCTATAAGTTCTATTTTCTGATTCGGCTTCCTTACACATCATGGCTAGCAAGGCAGCTAGACCTTCAACATCAGCTAAATGATAGAGCGTCTCTATAAAACGAATTCCGTGCTTGGGGTAGGCCCATCGCTGCTCAACACAGACGTCTTCGAGAACCTTCAACGGCACCTTGAGGATAAACTTCTCACAATCTTCAGAGTAAGTAAAATCCACTGGGTCATCTGGGTTAATCACTATCAACTCACCCGGCCGAAGACGAAGGTAACGCCCTTTAACACGCCACAAACAACTCCCGCGCAATATAACCTGGATATGATATACATCATTCAATGCAGACGAGCTTACCCTTACACTCCCCCCGTAGGTGATTCGGCATAGATCGAGATCCGCCAAGGCACGGTGACTCAAGCTAGCTCGCACACCTCGATAATCAGTTAGAGCTATACAATGTCGGCCAATGTATTTATTGACATAGTTCGAAACATCTTGCGGCTCAGAAAATTCAAATATTAGGCTCTGCTCGGTAAGAAATAATACACTCATCGCGATGCCTTCGTATAATTAGACCGTATCACTGCAATGTGTCGCCTCACAGAAACCTTCAGCAATAGGTGTGCCATACACAAAATCATCGTCGCAGACGACCTCAGCGCCCGGATCATGTTCAAACCTTGAACACTTCAGCGCACCGCATGAGCACTTTGGAACACGCATAGTAAGGCCTGCATCGAAACGCACCATCGTTTGGCTTAGCCACCACGATCAAGAACTAAGCGACCTAGACATAGGTGTGGGCATTGGAGTACGAGACCCAGCCCAATATTTACATCAAGAGGAGCGCAGATCTTAGCAAATGGAAAATTTTGCCGTCGATCTAGCTTGCTTAGAAGCTGAAAGCGTAGTCACTTTCATAATTTTCAGTAAAACTTAGCGCATGGCCAATCATTCCACTGGAATGTGGCCATAGGGAAATTTTATTACTGGAAGTAGAGTCGCATATGACCCTTTTCTAGCCGAAACTTTCAACCAACTTGCCTAAATCTGGCACCCTCTGGATCATGGTCGATAACTTCAAGATGTCTTCGTCAATCACTTTGTATATTGGTGCACCCGATGCCACTCACTACCGACCAGCTCACTGAGTACTTGGATTTCGCCGAGCAACTGGCGGAAGCTGCTGCCGCGGCCATTGAGCCCTACTTCCGAACAGCAATCAAAGTAGAGGATAAAGGGGGTCGGTTCTTCGACCCCGTCACCGCGGCCGACAAAGCAGCCGAGCAGGCCATGCGTAAACTCATTCGCAATCGCTACCCCATGCATGGAGTACTGGGTGAGGAGGAAGCCGCCTATGCCGGAGAAAGTGAACTGACCTGGGTCCTGGACCCGATTGATGGCACACGCGCCTTCGTCACCGGACTGCCCCTGTGGGGCACGCTGATCGCGCTCAACGATGGCCAGCGCCCGGTATTAGGGGTCATGAATCAACCGTTTACCGGTGAGCGATACTTCGGTAGCGCCCAAGGCGCCTGGCGCAATGGTACAGCATTGAAAACCCGGACCTGCTCACAGCTCACATCTGCGAAGCTGATGTGCACAACCCCCGATATGTTCGACACAGTCAAAAGAAAAAACGCCTTTGAACAGGTGGCGAGCCAGGCACAGTTGGTCCGTTTTGGCGGTGATTGTTACGCCTATTGCATGTTGGCCTCGGGCTTCGTCGATGTGATCATCGAGGCAGCACTACAGCCCTATGACGTACAGGCATTGATCCCGATCATCGAAGCCGCGGGTGGCCGAATGACGGCTTGGGATGGAAGTACGGCGCAAAACGGCGGCACCGTCGTGGCCTGCGGAGATCCCACGCTGCATACCCAACTGATTGAACTCCTACAGCATGCAAGCTAAGTAAAACGCAGGTCCGCCCGGGGCGTTTCTAACATGTAAAACATACACCAACGCCCCAGAGCAACCCTTGATAACTTGCTCGATTCATCCACATGCAAACCTTCAGCAGTATCCATGCAATCAGTGCTATTCATCATTACGAGACCACGGAAGCAGCCGCTTGACCGCTCGCGGTGCGCACCCTGATAGCGAAGCCTTCGGCCTTCTTGCGCTCAACGAAAGCCCTCATATAGGCTGCACCCGCTTCACGCAGGCGAGGCACGGCCATCACCTGACGAATGGAGGTGAACACACTCTCCAGCACCCGATAACGAGAGCCGGCCGCAGCCATCCTTTCCAGCGGCTGACCCACACCCGCCGCGGCGTCCAATCCTTATCGAAGTACAGGTCTACCGCTGCCCCTGACGTCTCGGCCGGCTCCAGCGGGGCACCTTTTAGGGTGCGCGCCAGAACAGGTCATAGCCGGCGCCCTTGCCAACGGCGAACCGTAAGTCTGTCTGATCGAAATCATCGACTTAACAATCAGGCGTGTCAGCCGCTACTAGGCAACCAACCTAGATGACCAAATACGGTTCGCTCCCTGCTACACCCACTCAACTTATACCCTCAGGATTACAACCCTGCCCACACCCTTTCGGTGATCGTCACCCCCAAGACGACAAATCCCGCAAACTATTGTGCGGGATTTGTCGTTGAACATCAGAAATGAAAAACAAAACCCGTTTGGATCACCAAAGGATTCAAGGTGACCTCAGCCTTAACAGGAGCACCATTCAATGTTCCCGTTGCTTCGCTCTTGAGATAGATTTTTTTCACATCAAGAAATATGCCGTATTCTCTGGTAACCCAGTACTCGGCGCCCGCCTGGATCTGGAAACCCCACTCATCTTTCACCTCTAGCCCTTGAACAGCCCCATCCTTGGAACTAAATATGTGCATATAGGAAGCGCCTGCGCCGAAGTACGGACGTAATGCGTCATCTTCGTTGAACTGATACTGCAATGAAAAGACAGAGGGTGCGTACTTGGCTTTACCCAGGGTACCCACGCCTTTTGCAGTCCCAGTTCCGGAGAGCGTAACCTCTGGAGGCGTTCCGAAGGTAAACCCCAGCGACCAATTAGGAGTTAGATCGTACCCAATCTCTACAATGAACGCCGTATTGTTGTTTGCTTCAGCGTTCGCACCGGGAATTTTAGTGCCAAATGCTTTAAGCGTCGCGTCCTCAGAGTAATCGATATATCCCGGGCCGACACGCGCCCACCATGGAGAGTCCTCCGCAAAAGCTGGTCCGGCGGCAGCAGATAAAAGTCCCGCACAGGCGATTGCAACTAATGATTTACGATCACGACAAGTTGAGTGCTGACACATTTCGTAATTCACTCTTTTTTTGTTAGTTTATTTTTGAGTGCAAAAAACCTCGCCAGCCAATAAAGATCATGCTGATGAGTTATACCTGAACAAATTCAGCCCGCCGAACAAGCGAAGCCCTTGACTTCAAACAAAACACTAACGAGCTTTAGTTTTCAATAGCTCCGAAACTATTAAACTCACGACAAGATAACATCCAAGTTTTTTTCAGAACCAAGTCGATCTTGATATCCGCGTTTTATCGCAAATTTTTAGCATCGTGTAGCGCCAAACATTGGCGTTTTGACATCCCCCTCGACGCTTCATTACTACTGGAGAAATGAAGTCGTCGAGCACCATAGACTCAGGCTGTTGCGGACAGCTGCTTTCGAATGTCCATTCGATCAAAATGCGCCCGTTTCTCGATGATTTTTCCATCAGAAATCGTGAGTAGCATCATCAGGGAAAATCGCACTCTAGTCCCTTTCGGCTCAAACCCGTCGAACACTCCGGTTTGCCGCCCATCGAACAACATGTAGGCCGCAACCTGATCGCCCTCGGCAAACAAAACCTCGATCGTAAAACTGAAACCCTCAAAAGCATCGAAATTCTTTTTCTCCGACTGGACGAAACCTGCAGAGCCAAGAATAGGTGTGTCCACCTGGGTATAAAACACAAAGTCTTCGTGGCAGAAGCTAGCCGCAGCCGCGTAATCCTCGCGCTGAACAGCTGTATAGAACTTGCGGACCAACTCTTTGTTCGCTTCGACTGACATATCCACTATCTCCTTGCTAAATCGGTGTTTGGTTGGGTGAATCAGAGGCTGTAAGTCTCGCCATCCTCGGGGATGAGCAGTCGGTCGGTCATGCCCTTTTGCACAGAGAACTCACGAAGCTCTTGGCGCGTCAGTACGGCATGGTTCACCGACTCCATATGAGTGGCAATTAGCGTTGCTTGGGGTGCGGCACGGAAAACTTCGTAGACGTCCTGCTTACCCATGATGATGGAGCCGAGCTCGATCACCTGGGCATCGCCAGCGTTGAGAATGACAACCTCGGGCTGAAACTGCTGCAGACTGTCCTGAACGTATTGATTCCAGATAGTGTCGCCGGCGAGGTAGAGCGTTTTCTCATTCGGATGGCTAAATACCACCCCACACACCTCGCCTAAAATCTCGCCCATGGCCGCGATGGCGCCATCGGTGCCGTGCTGACCGGATGTCTGGAACAGCGAAACGCTGTTAAATTGCGCCCCTTTTATCAGCCGCACATCGCTGAAACCTTGGGACAGAATCAACTCACGGTCTTGCTCATCCTGGGTAAAAATCGGAAGGTGCTTGGGAACCAACGCCTTGGCTGCCTCGTCCCAGTGATCTGGGTGGGTGTGGGTAACAATGACGGCGTCAACATTTAGAATCTCATCCATCGACACCGCTAAAGCCACCGTAGGGTTGAATAAATGGCTGTTAGCCGTGCCCTCAAAACCTGGATAAGCCCCCTTCTCTGCCAGCAAAGGATCAATGAGGAACCGACTCCCTGCGTATTCGATGATTAGCGTGGCATTACGTATTTGTCTGACTTGCATAATATTTCCTCGGCTCAGGTTGTTTTATATTAAGGACCGATCGGTCCAAAATAGCTAAAAAAACTCTCTAGGATTATCCATCCAAATTTGAGAGTAGCAGATGCAAGGCACTCTCCAGATCATCTTTTATATATCCTGCACGCGCCATCACCTGTAATCCAGGGAAGGCCAAAACCAAAAGACGGGCCAATTCGCGGGCGCTCCGCCGACTGGCCAATGAACAATCTTTTTGTCCCCGCTCAATAGTGCTCACCAAGGCCTCCTCAATGAGACGGAAGTCATCCATAACCCTCAGACGAACTTCAGGATCATGTGCCGCCATCTCGACAGCCTGATTGATGCTCATGCAGCCACGGGATTCCCCAGGTTTAACGATGTCCGTAAAGAGCAGGCGGAAGAACGTCTCGATAGCCTGCCGTGCCGGGCCATTCTCCAGGGCTCTGTACATGTCCCTGGCACGTTCTTGCCTATAGAGGTCGAACGCACTGATGAACAGTTCGTGCTTGCTGCCAAATGTGGCGTACAAACTACTCTTGCTCAGTCCGGTTGCGCTCAGGAGATCAGCCATTGACGTGGCCTCGTATCCTTTGCACCAGAACATGGCCATTGCCTTGTGAAGTGCTTCCTGTGTGTTGAATTCCTGGGGTCTTGACATGATCGATTAGAGGGCTCTAGTGCGAAGAGTGCAAATACTCCTACTTTGCATGAGAAGCACTTTAGCAATTATGGACCGATCGGTCCAGTGCATTTATATACCGCTCATCACTAAGTAGCGTCCGCAGATACCAACTCTCAACCCCTCACCTAAACCCGAAACTGCTCCATCAATCCTTGTTGGTGATTAGCCAACTTGTTCAACGACTGACTTATCTGCGCAGACTTTTTCGACTGATCGGACAACGACTCAGTGACATCACGTATGGACGCCACATTCCGAGTCACCTCTTCAGCGACAGCGCTCTGCTCCTCTGCCGCGCTAGCGATTTGCAGGTTCATGTTATTGATGATCGAAACCGCGTCGCTGATACGCAGCAGTGCCGTCACTGCTTGTTCGACCTGCCCTGCACTGCCCTGAGCCTGTTGGTGATTGTTGTTCATTGCGCTCACTACCTCATGAGTACCACGCTGCAACCTCTCAATCACCAAGCGCACCTCCTCGACGGAGTCTTGTGTTCGCTTTGCCAACCCTCTCACTTCATCGGCAACAACAGCGAAACCCCGGCCGGCATCCCCCGCCCGCGCGGCCTCGATGGCAGCGTTCAGCGCCAATAGATTGGTTTGCTCGGCAATCGCACGTATGACATCCAGTACAGAACCAATTTGTCCGCTACTAGCCGCCAGACCCTCGACTTCTCTTACCGCAAGACTCATGTCTTTAGCCAAACCATCTATCATGTGCGTGGTTTGCTCTATAACCGCAAGACCATCTGAGGTCGCCTGCTCCGCACCTCGGGCAGCTTGAGCAGCCTGTGCCGCGCTATTGGCCACGTCATGAGCTGTGGCACTCATTTCCTGCGACGCCGTGGCCACCTGTTCGATTTCCCTGAACTGGTGCTCCATGCCTGTACTTGTTTGCTCGGACAGTGTCGCTGATTGGTCTGCCGTAATACGTGCATCATGCACCGACGCCTTCACGTCACGGATTATTGGTTGAAGTTTGTCCAGGAAGCGATTAAACCAACCTGCCAACTGACCCAATTCATCACTGCCTTGATAGCTTAAACGCTTGGTTAAATCGCCCTCACCGCTCGCGATATCGCGAAGCATACTGGAGACACCCAAGATCGGCTTACTGACGCCACGGGCGGTCAACCACAGCACAACCAAACCAAACAGAGCCACGCCTGCGGCAAGGCCTGTTTCCCATAGAGCTCCGGTGAGGGTTCGCTCATCCAGTTCTTGATGCAGAGCAAGCGCAGGCTCCAACAAAATTGCTCGCGGAACCTCTATGACCAGTCCCCATGGCTTGCCTTCAGGAATCACATTCAGCGGCTCCAAAATGCGTAAGCTGGTCACCGTATCAATAGCCTGAGACTTACCGGAGCTCAGCATCGACAGGAGGCTGGTTCCGCTCTCCTTGACGCTATCCAATGTCCGGCCTAGGGAACTTGGATTATGACTGTCGCCAGCGATTAGTCCTGCAGAGCTGACTATTCGCAATGTTCCCCTACCGTCATACAACTGCTTGCTTCCATCCAGACTGAGCTGTTGCAGGCGGCTCAAGCTGATATCCGCGCCGATGATCGCGACGACTTTGCCTTTTTCGATCAAAGGAAAAGCAAGGGTGGTCATCAGCAATGGCTGGCCAGACGTGTCGTCGAAATAAGGATTGAGCACGCATGGTCTAAAAGTTTGCTCTGGGCAGCTATACCATGTGTTGAACGGAGTTCCATCCAACATTGGCGTGGTATCCGCAATGATTTTCTCGGGTACAGCCATGTAACTGTCCGTGGAATCCTTCTGACTCCAGTAAGAAGCAAATCGCCCTCTTTCATTACTTCCAGAGTTTGGCTCATCCCTAAAACGCGCATCCTGGCCATCCAGTGCGTCAGGTGCGAACACTACGTACAAGTTCAGTAACGAGGGATTAGCTTTTAGGCCGTCGTGGACCAACTGATTCAGATCCTTGCGCAACTCTCGGGGATCGACCTCATGCTTGGTAGCCTGATCGCGTAGCTGTTGGACTTGTCTGGTGAATTGGTTGCCGTAGTGATAAATATCCGAAAAAAATCGCTGAGTAGTCTCAGCTTGCTGTTGTCCACGAGCCTCCATACGTGCACGCGCAGCAGCCTCAAGCATTTGCGAATTAGCTGATTTTACGAGTTCCAGGCTGGTATTCATGCGATACAGGGAAGTACTAACCAACAGCACTACGGTGCAAAGTAAACAAAATCCTGCTAATAACGTGATTTTCCACTTGATGGAGACGCGCGCAAAACGCATAGATACCTCCCCGTGCCCGGGACATTTTTATTGTGGGGTCAAGCCAGTCACATAACGTGACTACTCTCCGATTGATATTTCTGCGCGAGCAAAAAGCTCATCAGCTAACGCGTTTTTCAGCGCCAAAGAAATCGCAACGCGCTCCCATTAAGGAGAGAGCTTCCTTGAACTCTAGAGCGCGCCCTTCCTCCATGAGGATACTGGCTAAATACCCAGCCACGCGAGCGGCTCCCAAGCTGGCCCCAGCCATGCCCGTTCCGCCATATTCGGGAGAGTTACTCCAGGCTCCGAACAAACGAGGCCCTAGGCGCGAAAGTTGTTCCCACTGACATCTCGCGTCGCCAGTACCACCAATCACACTATCGTAACCAGCCGGATAACAAGCGATACCTCGGGCCGGACTAGCCGCAACAATCAGCACCTTCTGCTTATTGGCACTATGGATTGCCTCGCGTAAAGACGCACGATCAGCAGCTAATCCCAAGCTCATGCAGATAATGTCCACACGATCAGGCGGTGGTCGTGAAACAAACCAATCGACGGCCATCGCGACCTGAAGAGCTGAGGTAACTGGCCGTTCGTGAAACACCTGTGCATGAGTGATCACAACAGCACTACAGCTTTTGCGAATCACCTCAGCGACTTTAGTTCCATGTCCCAGCCGATCCGGCACGCACGGCTCGACGACGCCACCGGCTCGAAAAGCCAGAGAACCTTCGATTTCTGTCAAAGGTCCTCCGCTATCAATTACGCCAATACGAATGACCATTACTGAACCGTGAACAACCGCAAGGCCGAGTTGTTTGACATGTTTGCATTACCAGGAAGCTTCAACTCTCCCACTTTTTCCAATGTCGCACCGTCATAGACAAGTAAATCGCCGCCTGCGCCACCAATCCAAACATATTTATTATCAGAACTAACAACTACAGAATAGAACGTATGAGGAAGATTTACCTGCTTGAGAGGTTTACCTCCATTGGCCAAATCGAAAGATTGCAGCACATTATAAACGGCATACGCACGTTTGTGATCCGGGCTAGCCGCCATCGAAAAATAGATTGTTTGCGTTGGCTCTATGTCGTTCATTTGTATCTTCCCTTGTTTCAGATCAAGGGTAAGCAGACCTGTTTGAAATGCATCCGGGGAAGCTGGATCTTTATTACGTAGCTTTACATAGTACGGCGCAATCATGAGTTGAGAGTTATCGTATTGATACCATACATTCAACATATCCGGAGGAAAGTGGTCCTTTTGCGACCATTTTTGAATGGGCAATTCCTCCAGTTGTCTTCCAGACTCAGCGTCGAATACATACAAGTCTTTACCGAGAGCAAAGATTTTTTTGCCGTCAGTCGAGTACATTAGCATTGTGACTTGACGAGGAGCTGGCGCTGTAAATTTCAACGTCAATGTTTCTGCATCGTATAACGCGATACGCGTGGGCTGGACCTTGAACTCGTTACGAAGATGTTTAACCGGGTTCTGATAAACGGCGATAGTTTTGCCATCCGGTGAGAGATTCATTCCCCAGGTAGCCCACACACGCTCATCCGCCTTGCTCATATCCAGACGGAGCAGATTTTTCCCTGTTTCCATATCCATCTTGACAACACTTTGACCGCCATTAGCCAGTACATATACATATTTGGCATCAGGGCTTACCGCAGAAACAATCGGCGTAGCGCCGCTATTTTCCACAACAAAATTTTTTAATATCTGCCGATTATCCATATCAACAATGAAAACTTTGTCAGGGTGTGCAACAACTGACAAGAAATCTTTGGCGATGACAGGGGTGGCGCCCATTGCACCGACCATCGATAGCGCAGCGAAACATATTGATTTTATCATTATTATTAGCCCTTAGATTCGGGGAAAACGGAATTCAAATTACGCCAATCCTGAGTGGGGTCTGCAGTATCCTTACCCCAGTTAGGATAAGTGGACATCGTGTCGGGTACTTGTGCTGGCCACCAGCAGGGGTCAGAACAAGCGTACAGATCTGCTTCCATCGGTTGACACAGGTTGGAAACACCACCAAACCCGTCGATCTCCCATCCCGGGTCAAAGGAAGTTGAACATCCGACCAGGGCATTCATTGCCACAACTTCTTCCTCACGACCTTCGGCGTGGGCTTCGACAAAAATCTTGGCCTTGGCATTGGCTGGGGTGAGATGTTTCATACTTTGGCGCTCCGTGGTTCGATATGATTACGGAAAAAACTAGGATTGTTTTTCATGATTCGCACGTAAGATTCGATTCCGAAATCAACCCAGTCGCGCAGCAAATCGCAGTAGTGATAAACAGGAGCAAACGGGTCACCTTGTTTCGCATAAGATTCGTGATAACACCCTCCCGCACAAATTGAGCGAATTCGACAGGTTTTACAGCCGAAACTACTACGATCTTGAGCGCCCTCAATGAACGCAGCTAATTTCGGAACATCGATACCGCGATCCACGTTGCCGTAAGTCGGTTGGTCAGACCCAACGAAGCGATGGCATAAGTGGAGGTCGCCATCCTTGTCGACAGCCAGCAGTCCCAAGCCGGCACCACAGGGCACTACTTTTTTAGTACCTTGAGCGATATCTGTTAATAACTGGTGCATATTTGAGAAGCCGATATTTTCACCACGGCAGGCCGCTTCGACATACCGCCGACCCAACGTTTTCATGTCGTTGAACACTTGCTTCAAAGCATCGTTATCCAAGTTAAACGATGCGATTGGACCTGAAGTAGCTGGCCCAAATCCAACTTCAGCAAAACCCAAATCATTTTTCAGATGATTATGGATGCCGAGCACATCTGTAACTCCCCTGGTAAGCGTCACGCGGACACCTACAGCGCGTGCGGTATATCGCGAGAGCAACATACGTACCTTGCGCGCCACCACGTCATAAGTTCCGTTTCCGCCCACCGTAATACGGTTTGCATCATGCATAGCTTTTGGACCGTCCATGGATACAGTTATGCCAAAGCGATGCTCGTTGAGCCAATCAACCATCGACTCAGTTAAAAGAGTGCCATTAGTGGTTAGTGAAAAATCAATTTTCTTGCCCTCCTCCGCGGCTCGAGCTTCGGCATAGGGAACCATTTCGCGTATAAGCGCATAGTTGGAGAGTGGTTCACCACCAAAAAAAACGAGATTGACCTGGTCTCGATTTTTGGCCTGTTTAAGCAACATCTCAAACGAAGCCTTGGCTATATCGAAGCTCATCTTCACGCCCTTGGAAGGGGTCGTGAGGTCTTCTTTGTAGCAATAAGTACAGGAAAGATTGCAGCCTGTATTCACATTGAGAACGATTGTCGAAAGCGGAATTTCTTCGACTTTAGCAATAGCACGAGGTAATTCTGGTGAGCCGGTCTCACGCAAAATATCCAGATCGATAAAACTACTGACACACTCCGCAAGGCTCTCGACGGAATGCCGCGAACCAAGTTCGGTGCGCATGACATCGCTGTCAACGCGGTCGATGCGACTGAATAAGTCATATACATCGCGCCCCACCCCATCAAGCTCGAAAAGGCTGCTACTGGGGACATGCATCATCATCGCATGACCATCCACATTGATTTGATGCGCGTTATGTCGAATAAGAGTAAGCGCTGTCATGGGAGCCTCAACGAATAGGGGTGTCGACGAAACGCTGGACGGTCACATAGAGGTGAGCCTCGCCCGGCAGAGGTTTGCCGTTATCGTCAACTGTGGCGATTACCTTGAGATTGCCAAGGTTGTTGGTGGACATCGGCCGCTCAGGATTGAGACCGGCGTCCGCCGGAGTGAAACGGCCGTTTTGCTCGATGGAGCCTGCGTACTTGGAGTCCTGCATCTTGGCGGCGCCTTCGTCCCAGTTATCTACGGCCCACGATGCGCTAAATGTACCAACACGAATGTCGTCATCCGTTCCTGGTTTCCGGTCAGCTCCGTTCAGGAAGCCTACTGCCTCAAATTGCGCGGGAACCTTTGCGATAGGACCGCCATTGCCACCCACCCGGGCGATAGTTTGTTCAGGCTCTACGCGAACACCGTCAAGCTTTGAAAAGACCACGAGCGGCGCACTTGCCTTGCCGACGCCGACCTTCACAGCCCCCAGTGCTTTTTCTGCGGAAAGCTTCAACACGACCTTGGTATCACTCTGAGAAACAACTGTTCCTGCGACACCCTTCGGCAGAACCGGCTTACCGGACAAGCCTACGCCGACAAGCGTGATCTCACTCTCACCGCCAGTTCTGAGGTAAGAAGGACTAACAGAAAGAATGCGAGCCGGCGCATTGGCTGGAGAAGCTGTCAAACGCCCGCCAATAACTTCATTGGATTTTTCGAACCAACGACCTGAGAGTGATCCGTCGGCATTCAAAGCAAACACCTGACGAATTTCCTGCTTGCCGTCGCTTAACGTAGCACGCCACTCCCCCTCACCCAGCAGCACACCCCGTCCTTGATAGGTTGTAGCGCCGTCCTTGTTGTCAATTGTCATTGAAACATCGTAGCCCTCCTGCGCAGGCTTCAATGACAGTACTCCAGAATAGTCCCCGCTTCCTGGCTGGTGACCTGCGACAATCCAACTCTCACCCAACTTGGTATCCGCTGCCTTGGGAGCCTGACCTAGCGGGTAGTTTTTTGCCAGGAATGGCAAGACCTGGCCATTGACATATGTCCACCAATCTCGGTCACGCGCCATTGCCTGAAGTTCTAGTGTCGGGAATTGCCCAAGGTGGAAGTTGAGCAGTTTTTCCCAGTCTGCTGGGGTTCGCCGTTGTAACGCGACTCGAGCATAGGAGTGACATCTCGAGCAGGTCTCGGTCATCATTTGATTGGGCGCCACGTCCACCGCTACCGGTTCCTTTTCCAGGATGTAACGCCGCCCCTCTGTTTCCTTCACGCTCAATCCGCGCGTCTGGGCTAGATACTTCACTACCGCCGTACGATCATCCTGACTTAGCGGAACATGATGATTGCGCATCATCCGAACTACAGTCATATCCCAAGCTTCTGGCGTTTTTCGCACAGCGTCTATGCGCTCCAAACTACCGTCTGCCGCGATATGGCAAGCAGCACACATAGTCTTTACAACCTGTTCCCCTGTCTGCGCTGCTGCGAACGGGGCAATAGCGAGCGCCAGGACGGTACTACACGAGATGAACGCAAGTCGGCGGAGTGGTTTCATCGATCAGAATTCCTCTGGCTCTTCACAAGGGACGGAGCCCATGCTGGCTATTTTCTTATGATGGTGACTTAAGTTTTTGTAGTTATGGCACCAAAACCCAAGGTAGGTTGCGGGCGCCTGTTCGATCAAATACACATTTCGTGCCATCACATATAACTATCTGTTTAATATAGTTTTTTTATAATTTTGTCTGACATCAACTGATGCGAGTGGTCGATTTCTGAACACAGTGTTCAATCCAACAAATACACCGATACAGTCTAATAAGTGCCTAGGCCATTGCTGGCAAGAACTGGGCGTCCGCCAGGATGGGCGATCAGTGAGCAGGGATGCATAGAACCGAAGCAAACACGTCGGCGTTGAGTCAGGGCGAACGAGCCGCGATGGATTGCGCTCGACCAACGACCGGTGCATCGACCACCTGCCCATTCAGCACGCCCCCCTTCCCCCGAACGGGCGGTCTCGATAATGCTTTGCGCCCAGTGCAGCTCTATTGGGCAGGGTTTCAGCGCCTTATTAATGAGCGCGACTTGACTTGGATGGACACCCAGAAAGGCGTCTTGAGCCATTTGAACAAGATGCCTTCGGGTGCGATAAGCAACGTAATTTGTAGAAGAAACCGTCGTCGTTCTCGATAAAGCCCAAACCAGCGTTACTTCGGTTCTCGCGCAGCTTGCTGGATGGTGCGCACATTAACGCCATGCAGCGACTCGGCAGACTTGTCAATACTGTCCGGCTCTAGGAAACCGGTGAGATATGCCTCAGGAAAACAAAAATGTCGCTGTTAGTCGGGCAATGGGCGATGGGCGATGGCGTCCAAGGTGCGGTTGAGGTTATATGCGGTGTCGCCGTCGCCCCCCCCCTCCCTGCCAGTTGAAGACCTTCGAGCCGTATTGTCAGGCCTTGTTGTCGAGTTGGATGTTGGACTGCATCCACTCGCTTTTGCCAAAGATCGATGCATGTATCTACTTCTGCGGCAAAGTTGGGGGGGTGCGGCAAAAAACTTGGACTGGTTATGCCGCGAGGCCCAGGCTCTCACGATACTCAACGGGACTGAGAGCGCCGAGGGAAATCTTTATCCGTTTCTCGTTGTACCAGCGAATGTATGAATCGAGGGCCTGAATGAACTGCTCGATGCTCGTTGACTGCCAGTTGCGAGGATAGAACAGTTCCGTTTTCAGCCGGCCGAAGAAGCCTTCACAAGCCGCGTTGTCAGGCGAGCATCCCTTGCGCGACATCGAACGAATCAGCTTCGCATCAGCGATGCGCGATAACCAACCGGGCCAGCGGTAAAGAGCGCCACGATCGGAGTGAACGCCGTTTGCTGTTGCGGGCCATCGTTTCGACGGCGGCATCCAGCATCGTGTTCACAAGGCCGGCGTCCGGGCGCGTGCCGATCGACCAACTGATGACCTTTCCATCGAAGCAGTCGATCATGGGGGACAGGTACACCTTGCCGGCCGGGATCTGAAACTCCGTGATGTCAGTAAGCCATTTCTCATTCGGAGCAACAGCCGTGAAGTCGCGGTCGACGAGGTTTTCCAGCCCGGGACTGATCTCCCCCAGGTAGGAACCGTATCGACGCCGTTTCGGCTTGGCGACGACTAGGCACTCCTGCTTCATCAAGCGCTGCACCACCTTCTCCGACAGACGCACACGCTGCCTGCTCAGCGAAGCCCGCATCCGGCGGTAGCCATAGCAGCGATGATTGCGCTCGAAGATGTCCGCCATGGCACGACGCACTTCAGTGTGCTTTTCCGCGACCTGCATTCGGGCTCGATGATAGAAATAGGAGCTCGGGCCAAGCCCAGCGCTTCAAGCAGCTCTGACAAGGAGTATGTCTGCCTCAGGGCATCAGCCAGCAATGTCTTCTCCCGATTGGTCAGGACTTGCCGGTCGATGCCCGTATCTTTTTTTATGAGTTCATTCGCCTTCATCAACAGGTCGTGCTCAAGCTGCAGACGGCGCACGTCGAGCCGAAGAGATTCAAGTTGCCGCTCCAACTCTTCTCGTTCCGGTGACGATGGAGTTTCTTGTCGGCGTTTCATGGATGCGGATGCCTCTGGGCCGAGTAGCTGATTTTTCCAGTTGTACAAGGTCGGCCTGCACACGCCCAGCTTTTAAGCCACGGCTTTCGCACTCTCTTGTCGCGTGCACAGCGCGATGACCGCGGCCTGCTTCATCGCTGGCGGGCGCGCTAGCCCGTCAGATCGACCGACGACGCGCGTGTGCAGTTCGGGGTGCAATTTGTGAATCCAGGCACGCAACGAATCCCGTGCCGGGTAGCCCAGCGCCTTGATGGTGGAGGCGATGCAGCGCCCGTGGTCGAGATAGTACCCGACAGCCTTTTCCCTTTGGCCCAGTGAGCACTTCGGCTTCGAGAGCATGAACATCAAAAGGCCGCCATCTGCACCATGCATTCAGTTCACAAGCACGAGATTGTCTCCTTCAAAAACTGACAAAACCACAACTGAGCGGTGCTGTCCCCACTGTGCTCATGCCAATGCAGGCTGACTTCAAACTCAGGCACAGTGAATGGAAGATCTAACGTCTTCAGACCATTCTTCTGGGCGTAAACCGTGGCTACACGTTCTGGCAAAGTCACCAATAGATCGCTAGTGGAAATGATTTCCGGCAACACGCTGAAGTGTGGCACACGAAGGCTGACGGTTCGTTCCACACCCGCTTCCCGTAATCGATCCTCAACGAAATGATGGCCTGTCCCGGCAGAGACTACGACATGTCGCTCATTCAGGAACTGTTCCATCGAAACAGACGCGCCGATTCTGGGGTGCGGGCCTCGCAACATACAGACATAGCGCTCGACGAACATCAACTCGCACTTGGCCTGAACCGGGACGTAGCTGCGGTTACACACCGCAGCATCAATTTTCCCTGTCCTCAGCCACTCATCCATACGATCAATCTCGACCTGTATGACCTCGAGCTCAACCAGTGGTGCCTCTACCTGTAGGCTTCTCAATACATGCGGCAAGAAAAAAACCTCCCCCAAGTCGGACAGCGCCAATCGGAATCGGCGCGTTGACAATTTCGGGTCGAATTTTCGCGTGAGAGCAACCGCACGCTCGATATCCGTCAGCGAAGTTCTGAGCGACCCATAAAGCTGTGAGGCGAGTACCGTTGGCTGCATACCTTCACGGGTACGCTTAAACAAAGGATCCCCCCACTGATCGCGTAGACGTGCGAGCGCATAACTGACTGACGGCTGTGTGACGTGCAGCCTCCCGGCAGCGCCGCTGACGCTGCCGGTTTCATAGATTGTGACGAAGACTTTAACGAGGTTCAGATCGATCATAATAATATAGATATTTCTTATTTTAATTACAAAAATATATCTATTTGATCTATCAAGCAACTGCCCATAACGTGGCATCTGAAGGGGAATTCGAGACGAACCGATTTGCACCCCACAGAAAACAACAACAAGAGTACATGCCATGCAACGCATCAACGCTGTCGACATCCTCGACACAGCGAAGCTTAACCGCTTCCACCTTTTACTCGTGTTTTGGTGCTCCTTCATCATGCTGTTCGATGGCTACGACCTCGTCATCTATGGCTCGGTGCTGCCCCATCTGATGACCGAATGGAACCTTACGGCTTCACAAGCCGGCGTGCTCGGCTCTAGCTCCATGGTGGGCATGATGTTCGGTGCGGTCATTCTGGGCACTACAGCGGATCGATTGGGGAGGCGCCCGATCATACTGTTCTGCGTCGCTTTGTTCAGCGTGGCTGCATTCATCAACGCTTTCGCATTTGATGCCACTACGTTTGGAATTTGTCGATTTCTGACCGGCGTTGGATTGGGTGGCGTGGTTCCAAACCTGGTGACAATCCTTAAAGAGATGGCGCCCACCCAGTACCGCAATCGTCTGATCAACCTGATGCTCAGCTTCTTTGCAGTAGGTGGTTTGTTGTCGGCACTCGCTGGCATGTACCTGATCCCTTTGTTGGGTTGGCACTCACCGTTCTACATCGCAGGACTTTCATTGCTTTCTCTGCCACTGCTCTACAAGACTCTGCCTGAATCGGTTGCCTATCTCGTTCACCAGCACCGTCACGAGGAAGTGGGCAAGCTGCTACAGGAGATCAATCCCAGCCACAAACCCTCGGGAAAAATTCACTACGAAATCGAAACGGCCGCGAATACAGCTGGTACTTCGATGGCTTCGCTATTCAGTGATTCGCGTGCGGTTGCAACCGTAATGATGTGGGTCGCTTTCGGAATGTGCATGTTGATGGTCTACGGCCTCAACACCTGGCTACCGAAACTCATGAATAGCGGTGGATACCCGCTTGGGTCGAGCATAGCCTTTCTGCTGGTTATGAACATCGGTGCACTCATCGGTCAGCTTGCCAGTGGCTTTGTTGCCGACCGCTGGGGATGCAAGCCAACCTTGCTGTTGTTCTTTGCTCTCTCAGCAGTATCTATCTTACTCTTGGGTGTGCGTCCTGGCCCGATCACACTGTACCTGATTCTCCTGGTTGCCGGCGGCGCCACAGTGGGCTGTCTATCGGTAGTGCACACGCTTGCCGCAGATATCTACCCCGCAAATGCACGATCAACTGGAGTAAGCATGGCAGCTGCCGTTGGTCGTTGCGGTGCCGTCGCCGGCCCTTTGCTGGGTGGCTACCTGTTCAGCCTGAGCCTGCCTTTTGAGCAAAACTTCCTGCTGTTCGGCCTACCGGCTGTCGTGGCCGTAGTCGCGGTGCTGCTGATTTCACAGCAACACTCAAACCAGGTCAACGAAGACACGCGGTTGAAGCAAGGCATTTAAACCTATCACGTAACCCGTTCAGGTTCGTTGCTCACCTGCAACGGGGCTTTGGCGCGGCGACAACGCCGCGTCTCTTTTTTCTAGCAGATCGGACTGTTGCTGCATTCGCGGCTAGGCCAACTGCGCCCGAAAACTCAAACACAATAATAATTTGGATTGGGATTAATGAAAAAAATTGGTCGGATCGGTTGGGCTTTTTCAGGCTTGGCAGCGGTATTTGCAACCTCAGGTCGCGCAGATGTGTTTAAAGACAGTCATCTTTCACTGGGTCTACGCAACTTCTACGTAGATCGTGACTTCAAGCAGTCCGACGCGCCCAAATCGCGGGTTGGCAGCTGGAGCCAAGGCTTCGACCTACAGTTCAAATCAGGCTATTCGGAAGGCCCCGTGCAATTAGGACTGGACGCATCTGGTCAGTATGCCTTTCGCTTGGACGGCGGTGGGGGTCGCGGCCCCGACACGGTACTCCCTTACGATAACAGTAAGCATGAGCAGGCACATGACTACGGCCGAGCTGGCGTGACGGCCAAGATCAAAGCGTCCAACACGGAAATTCGGATCGGTGAGCACAGACCAATGTTGCCGGTTGCTTTCATCGATGACTCGCGGCAACTGGTCACAGTTTTTGAGGGCGCTACCATCGAATCCAACGAGTGGTCGAAACTGACTCTCAACGCTGGCCGCTTCTGGAAAATCGCGACGCGTGCATCGTCGAACCAAGAGGATATTTACCTGTTTGGGGATTCGCCTGCGCAGAGCAGTGATGGTCTGAATTTCGCAGGCGCCCGTTACGACTTCACGCCTGCACTCAATACGACGTATTACTTCGCTCAGCTTGAAGATATCTACCGACAGCACTATGCAGCCGCAGCGTATACCTGGGATATCGGAGACGGATATAGTCTCAAGACAGACTTGCGGTACTACAACACTCAAGACGAGGGCGCAAAGCTTTCAGGTGATTTCGATAACCGCGCTGTTGGCATCATGACTGCCCTGCGTAAAGCCGCTCACACCTTCACCTTCGCTTACCAGCGCATGAGCGGCGACGATGCCTTCCCGCTACTCAACGGTTACGCGCCCCAACCCTTCTTGGTGAACTGGTCAACCATTGCGTTTTACAAGGCCGGAGAGCGCTCCTGGCAGGCGCGCTACGACTATGACTTCGTTGCTATGGGGCTGCCTGGGTTGAAATTCATGACGCGCTACCTGCGCGGTACGGATATTGATCGAGGCCAGGGCTTAGCGGACAACGTTGAAAGCGAAACCAACTTTACTATGTCGTATGTCATTCAGAGCGGCCCACTACAGGGGGTGGCGTTTGAGGGACGTAACATCAAAGTCAAAACACGATACGGCGCAGACTTCGATGAGAACCGCCTGATCACAAGTTACACCTGGAAATTCTGGTAACCCGCGCGGCGACAGCACAGCCGTTGCTGAAGCTAGTCGCCGACGCCTTAGCGCAAAGAGATGCGATCATGGGAATCGAACTGTTGAGTGACCGTAGCAAGGTCTTTGATAAAGCTGATCCCCACATGGTTTCTGCCTATGTGAAGACGCATGTTGGACACCACGAGATATCCCTATCCCAGCCTGGCAACCACGCGATGCTCAGCCACCGCCGACTCGCCGATCTAGACCTCTGCCATATCAGCTATGGGAGCTTGACCAGGGTAACTTCTAAATCCCTTCGAGATAAATACCACCTGCAGATCATGCTGCGTGCTGCCTGCCTGCAACGGGAAACGACCCAGCAACGTACACTCCTTGCCGGCGACCTGGTGGTAATAAATCCCCACGACCCGGTCGATCTAACGTACTCGAAGGACTGCGAGAAATTCATCCTCAAGATTCCGGTGGCGTTGCTGGATGTAGTCTGCAACGAGCAGCACTGGTCTTCTCCCAGAGAGGGGCTGCGTTTCGGTAGCCAGTCTACAAGCTTGAAGAGATTCAAGGGTTCGCTCAGTTGTTAAGCCTTGTCTGTCGTGAGGTAGAAATGGAGGACAATCTGTGGCCGGTAGAGAGGCACTATGTCCAAATCATCGCTCGCAAGGTGCTCACCTGCTTGGCGACAAATTTAGACTTCCAAAGCATAGATAGTCACACACCCTCGCTTCAGCGGGTCATGAACCACATCGAAATGAACCTGAAAAACGAGATAAGCGCTCAGGCTTTAGCCAATTTGGCCAACATGAGCTTGCGCGGCCTGTACCTATTGTTCGATCAGCAGGTCGGAGTAACGCCGCGACGGTACATCGTGAGGAGAAAACTGGAGCGGATCCGGGCTGCATTACTCAACCCCGACTACCAAGTGCGTAACGTGACAGAGCTGGCAATGGATTATGGCTTAACGCACTTGGGCAGGTTTTCGGCTGAGTACAAGGAGCAGTTTGCAGAACTACCTTCCCAGACCTTCAAGCGAAGATCGCAGGTTTAGTAGAGAGGAATGCCCCGGGGCCACAAATTCGGGCCCAGGGCCGCTTCATTTAAGTTAAGTAACGCTCGATTTCTTTCTCCCGCCAGATGATACCTACGCCCGGCAAGTCAGGTATCACTGCATTACCATCCACGAACTCGAGCGTCGGTTCAATCACGCTACCCGCGAGATCCAGACGCTCCAGCCAATGCGCAGTAGGTGATGCTGCTAGTAAGTGCGCACTTATTTCCTGGAAGAGGTGACTGGACATCGGCAAGCCGAATTGCTGTGCCAGTGCACTCGCTCGCAGCCAGCCAGTGACACCGCCAATCTTCATGGCATCCGGCATAGCCAACCGGCAAGCACCAGCATTCAGCGCCTTGAACATATCTTCAGCGCCAAGCCAATTTTCCCCCATCTGAACAGGCACATCCAATGCACTTTGAATGCGCTGATGGCCTGCATAGTCGTACTGCAGCGTTGGCTCCTCGATCCAAGCAACGCCCAGTTCCTGCAGAGCCCGGCCACGTTTTATCGCGGATGGGACGTCCAGACTCTGGTTATAGTCAACCATGATGTCGAAATCGTCGCCCACGGCGTTGCGAATACTGCGAACCACTGCAAGATCCTGGGTGAGCGTTGGATAACCGATTTTGGTCTTCACCGCGCGAAAACCAGCTTCCGCTGCGGTAACTGCACGTTGGGTTGCCAACTTCTCGCCATCCAGGCTGTGACTGTCGTATGTAGGTACCGGACGCGGGGTAGCACCGAGCATTTTCACCAAAGGCATCTTGTGAGCTTTTGCCAAAGCATCCCATGCAGCCATATCGATGCCAGCGGCCGCCATGCGGATCAGCCCCGTGTAGCCAGCAAGGCAAAAGCGTTTGGCCAACATGGATTCGAGGTCTAAGGGTGCCAGTGGTTGATTCACGATCAACTGCGCCATGTCATCCAACAATTGCTTGAGTGACTTCAGCGCCACCGGAGTATAGGCAAACAGATAAGCGTGTCCGACTACTCCAGCGCTAGTTGCCAGGTCTATCAGAACTAACGGAGCTGTTCCCACCGTTCCGACAGCGGTGTGAACTGGATACGACAGCGCCACGTTGATGGCGCGAGTACGCAGATTTGTAATCAGGATGTCGCTCATACGTGTGATCCTTTGACGCGAGATGACTTGATGGAAAGAGGTCGAGCACCTCCATCGTTTTGAAGAAATACCGGAGAGAGCGATGCGATAGAAGGGCAGCCGATCTGCGCTAGGGTGCGATCGATATCTGCCTTCAGCAGTCCCAATACCTCGTCGACACCGACCTCCCCACGTGCTGCCAAGCCATACAGGGTGGCGCGTCCAAGCAACACTGCTTCAGCCCCCAAAGCCAGAGCTTTAACGATATCGGAGCCTCGACGAAATCCACTGTCGATCAACACTGGTTTGCCGGTCATAGAAACTGAATCAGCCAATGACTCCATGGGCGATACTGCGCAATCGAGTTGGCGGCCCCCATGATTGGAAAGAATCACTCCGTCAGCGCCTTCAGCGATGCAACGCTGTGCATCCTCGGCGCTCAACAGCCCCTTAACTAAGAGCTTGTGAGGCCACAGATCTCGCAGCCAGCACAACGCTCGCCAATCGAAGCTTGAATCCATCTGCCGGCTCATCAATGCGGCTTGCATCTCAAGGCTTGATGTCTGACTGCTGACGAAATTGGCCAATTGGGGCATTCCGTGGCGAAGAAGATCGAATGACCAACGTGGGTGCAGACAGCCGTCGATTATGACTTTAGGGGTGTAGCTCATCGGCATTTTGAATCTGTTGCGAAGATCCCGTTCGCGGTAACCATTGACGGCGACGTCGGTGGTCAGAACCAATGTGGTGTAACCGGCGTGCAATGCCTTGAGAACCATACCTTGGGCTACTTCGCGATGGATCACATAGAGCTGGAACCACAGCTCACCATCACACTGGCGTGCGAGATCTTCGATCGAAATGTTGGAGGCAGTAGAAAGGACGAACGGAATGCCGGCTTTGGTCGCGGATTTCGCTAAGGTCAGGTCACCATTTGGCCAGAGTGCCCCGTTCAGGCCAGTCGGCCCGATGAGCAACGGCATAGCCTGACGCTTTCCAAGTATTTCAGTCCGCAAGTCGCGGCGGCTGACGTCTACCAACCGCTGAGGTTTGAACCGCCACTGTTGGAAAACGGAACGGTTGTGCTCAAGACCATGCTCATCTTCAGCACCTCCTTCAAGGTAATCGAACACCGTTTTGGGCAGGCGCTTTTGGGCCAGCCGGCGATAGTCCTCGACACTGAACAAATTTTGTTGAGTCATAATCTGGCACTCACTTAGCAGGGCTAGTGGTGCTGACCTCAATCAGCACCGGCTCCTTGGAAGCCAAAGCTTCGGTAAGAGCACACTGTAGTTCCTGCACTGTCCCGGCCTTCAACGCGTGGACACCATAACCTTTGGCAAGCGAGCAGAAATCAATGCCTGGCACGTCCAGCCCCGGAACATTTTCCGCTTCGAGCACTCCGGCAAACCAGCGCAAAGCACCATAGGTGCCGTTGTTCATGATCACAAAGATGGCGGGAATGTTGTATTGAGCCGCAGTCCACAGCGCGCTGATGCTGTAGTTGGCCGAGCCATCACCGATGACCGCGATGACTTGCCTGCCTGGTTCGGCCAATTGCACCCCAACAGCCGCTGGCATAGCGAAACCGAGTCCACCAGCGGCACAGAAGTAGTAACTACCGGGGTTACGCATATTGAGGCGTTGCCACATCAATGCGGTGGTCGAGGTTGATTCGTTGAGGTAAATGGCATCTGTCGGAGCCATCTCATTGAGCGTGTCAAATACAGTTTCTGGTCGGAGCGCTCCCACACCCTGCTCCACCGCCTCTGGCTCGGTAATTGTGGGTGGCAGCGGGTTGTTTCTTTCGCAGACTCGGGCGGCTAGTGCCGAAGCCATGACCCCAATATCGGCCACGATTGCATCGCCCATCGGGGCCCGCGCGGCTTCGAGCGGATCGCATGTTACAGAGACCAAGCGCGTCCCCGGCATGAGGTACTGTCCTGGATCGTATTGGTGATACCGGAACACTGGAGCACCGAGCACCAACACCAGATCGTGGCCTTCCAGGAACTGGGAAACAGCTGCGATACCCGCAGGCAGCAACCCCCTGAAACATGGATGACGTGTAGGGAATGGACAGCGTGGTGCGGAAGGAGCGACCCATACAGGTGCCTTAAGACGTTCGGCCAAGGTCACGCAGTCGGCGTTTGCATTGGCAGCATCCACGTCCGGCCCAAGGACAATAACCGGATTAGTAGCATTGCTCAGAGCGCTGGCAAGTCTTTCCAGCTCCTCATCATTCACACGTACGGCAGAGCTGACGTTTCGATCAAACAGGTGGTGAGACTGCGGATCTGTTTCCTTATCCCAATCATCGTAGGGAACGGAAAGATAGACCGGCCCACGCGGAGCCATGCTCGCCATATGAATGGCTCGGCTAACTGCATGAGGTACCTCCGCGGCGCTGGCCGGCTCGTAGCTCCATTTGACTAAAGGCCTGGGAAGGTTGGTTGCGTCGACATTCGTCAACAGCGCCTCCACACCAATCATCGCCCGTGTTTGCTGACCTGCCGTAACGATCAGCGGCGAATGCGAGTTCCATGCGTTGCTCAATGCCCCCATCGCATTGCCGGTGCCTGCCGCGGAGTGCAGGTTGATGAAGGCTGGCTTGCGACTGGATTGTGCATAGCCATCAGCGATACCAACAACAACCGCCTCCTGAAGGGCGAGGACGTATCGAAAGTCCTGTGGGAAGTTTTTAAGAAAAGGCAATTCATTGGAACCAGGGTTGCCAAAGACCGTATCAATGCCCTGACGGCGAAGAAGCTCATAGGTTGTGCTATGTACCGAAGCCATGGCGATTTATCTCTTATCAAACGATGAGTCCCAAGATAGAGCTGATGTTTAAATAGATCAAATAGATACTTTTTTGTATTGTTTATAGACAATACTTATATTTATTTAAGCCGAGGCTAGGCGTGTTAAGCAGCGCCTCCTTGCGGAGTTATCGAGGGAAATAAATTCGTACGGCCTTACCAGGGATCGCGCTGCCAAGCCCATCAGTTTGAGTACCACGACTCGATAAAGTGGCGTGGCCCGCATGCCGATGGCATTGTATGAATGCAGGGATGCTCTTACTGAATACCGCTCGAAAGATGTGCAACGCAGATCCGGAGTACCAAGCATAAGTCTGCCGGCTGACTTATCAAAAAATGACGGTTTACCGGTAGGCATTGAATTCGATGGATTGCCAGTAAACGATAACCAGCTTCTAGCTATTGGCGAACGTGACGCGAGAGGACTTTAGCCAACCTTTACTGTAAAGACTGTGGCCTATTCAGACCACAGTCAAATCACTTAAAATACTTTAGTGAAGCGCAGGTTCAAACGGCTATCTTCCTTAAGCCCCTGCTCGACATCAATATCTTTACCAAGCTGCGCCTGTAACTGCACTGTTGGCTCGATAAAATATGTGAGAGTCAGTCGCGCATAGGTAGCACGAATTTCGTCTTGCTGGTCAACACCGTCTATTGAGTTTTCAGCACCCCTGATATGCCCCACCCCAACTGCGAGAGCCGTCGCCTCATTTACATTATATCTCAAACTCGTTTGATACTCGTAACGCGCTCGCTGCTCAGACTTCGAATTGTCAGGGCCATAATCATCATTGTTCGTCGCCCAGGTAACATCCGCCGCCCCATCCAGCGCCCATTTATCCGAGAAATGGTGGCTATAGACGCCCTGCAACACAAATTTCCATCGGTTATCACCCAGATTTAAGCTTCTTTCGTTATCATAATCCCCCGTGGGCAAATATATGAATGGAGCGATGGAAAAAATATCTTTATTTTGCGTAGGAAGTGTCCAAATGAAAGGAGCTCCAAGTATCAGATCCCCCACACCGGTGGTTTGCCCTAGCGCCTCAATATCACCAGACGCATGCAGATGCCCATAAGGCAAAATAAACTGCGGCTGAACAACTAAATTATCACCCAGACCAACAGAATGGATCAAACGCAATAGTGCGACATCAGATCGAAACTTGGAATTATCTGAGACTTTGTCTCCGCCCCGGTAGAACTCCGTTCGCTCAGCATGTTGAAAGTAAGTTAAAAAAGCTGTCATGCCCGCCGGTATCGGCTCATAATCACCAGGAGCAATTTCCAACGCATATATCGGCTTGGAAACGAAAGCAGCAATGAGGAGCAAGCAGGACTTGTATTTATTAGACATCGGCCAGTTCCTAAAAATAGCTGTGCAAGGCGAAAAAGCGCACACTTAGCGTCACACCAAATACCCTATTATTTGACAGAGGTAATTTGCCCATATGTTTTGCAATAATGAACAAATCACTGCGATCTCAGCGTGCCTATCGATTTAAAAATCATAACTCTTGAAAGTGCACTGCTGCCTGGGGTTCATTACTTGTCGCCTGCTGGCTAAAATCAGGGTCGACATGCACTACGGGCGTTTTAGGACTGCGATCCAACAGCAAGCGAGTAACATCCGGACGCGAATAATGACCCGCAGGATCAGCCGCGGTTTTCGCAAATATCCGGGCGCCCGGATCCAATGTTGCGTAAAGAATTCCCTCTTCGTTTTCGGCAAGTGGCGTTGCGAGGTCGCTTCCATCAGGCCCAATGATACGGGAGTAGCCCCCTCCAGCTTGAAGCAGCGCATGCTTGTTCTCATCGGAGCAAAGCATATCGATCATAGTGGGCGAAACAAGGGCGCAGGAAGCTAAAACAAAGCACTGCCCTTCTACGGCATAAATACGTGATGCTGCCACGTTAACTTCAGGCCCCAGCGCGGCTGTCGCATGACGATAAATACTGAAGCTGGGCCAAGCGGCACAGTGGATTTCTTCGTTTTGAGCGTATAGTGCATATTTTGATAACGGTTGCAGATGCTCCCAGCAACACAGCCCCCCAAGATTTCCCAATGGTGTCTCGTAGACGGACAAAGAGGCACCATCTCCCTCGCCAAATAACGTTCGTTCAACGAAGGTTGGCTTGAGTTTCCTGCGAGCGCCAATAGTTTCGCCGTTTTCGTCAATGAACCACTGCCCCATGTAGAGAGTGCCGTTCACTCGTTCACTAGTTCCAAGCACCACCATAATACCTAACCGCTTGGCTGCATCGGCGATACGCTTCGCTTGAGGGCTATCCATCTCTAAAGAGTTTTCATGGTATTGGCGCACGAATTGCATTCCCCATGCTGGAGAATCAAGCCAAAGGAACCAGGGATAGCCAGGAATCCAGGTCTCTGGAAACGCAATGAGGCGAGCGCCGTTATGTGCCGCTTCTTCCATCAGTCCGATGGTTTTTTCCACAGTACCTTCAAGATCCAGATACACAGGCGCAGCCTGCACGCAGGCAACCTTGATAGCTTGTTTCATGGGGTACTCCTCTTTGTTGTTGTGTGCCATGACGATACTGCCGCGCCATCGCTCATCAGTAGGACGAGGAGGAACAGATATTTGGACGTAGAAGAAACCGAGCAGCACTTGCACTGCTTCTCCGGGTATATTGGACACACAAACAGCTAAATGAGGTCGTATTTATGTATCGCTTCGATACAGACCATGTCCGCTGTCATGAGCGAACGTCTTACTGGCAAGAGTCGGTTTGCGACACCTTCGTATCATTGGAATGCCGACCGCACCAAGCGGACAGCTTCTCAGGTCGTCTGGTGATCCAGCCTTTTTCGGATATCAACCTGGTTGATGTAACCGCTACCGGGCAAACTGTGTTGAGGACTCGGGAGCGGATTGCGCGTAGCGATGAAGAGTTCGTGCTGGTCAGCCTCGCGCTGGGCGGTAAATGCATAATTACCCAAGGTGGACGCGAGGCGGTGCTCGACGCTGGTAGCTTTGCCGTTTATGACACCCGCCACCCCTATGAGTTGCGTTTTGAGGGAGAATTTCGGCACACGGTGGTACAGATTCCCCGAGCAATGATGCAAAGCCGTTTGACGGGCCTTGAATACCTCACCGCAATCCCTCTTTCCAGAGCAAATACGCTGGAACGCATAACCTTCGATTTTCTTTTGGCCTTAACTGACTTACGTGAACATACGGAGTCTAGACGGTTACAGTTTCAAGATCAGGCACTTGATTTACTCTCGAAATCGTTAGCAGATCGTGGACGTACCTCCGTACCAGACAATACGCGAGGGACCGCTTTGCTTTTCCGTATCAAAGAGCATGTCTATTCCTATCTAGCGGATAGCGAGATGTCATTATCCAGTGTCGCGGCCTACTTCGGGGTTACACCACGCTATGTAAACAGCCTTCTACACCATGAAGGTAGCTCTTTTGGGCGGTTCGTTCTGGCTGCTCGGCTGGAGCGGTGCGCCCGAGCCATGAGCCAGCTTGAACAGAGAAACAAACAAATTAGTGAAATCGCGTATCAATGGGGCTTTTCGGACATGGCTTACTTTAGCCGAGCATTCAAAATCCGTTATAACCTTTCGCCAAGGGACTACAGGCGCGAGAGCGAGCGCCTGGATCAAGTCAGATAAAACAGCACAGCAAGCTCATAGAGTATGTCTTTGCTATGTGAGCACTGGGAGTGTCTGCGAGAAGAAGGGAGGATTGTAGCTAGGTGGCAACTAAAACAACGGCCATACCCAGTTGATCGTCGCAACGATATTCTAATAATGAAAAATTCGGTAACCACCGAGTTGTTGCGCCACAGCAATAACTCGGCGTTAAAAGCACCCTCTTTACTATGTTCTTATAGCCGCTCTATTCGAGCCTCAGTTTACGATAAACAGTGCCGCGTGCAATGCCTAGCTGCTGTGCAGTAGCTTTCACATTGCCATGATTGGCATCCAGCGCATCTTGAATTTTCTTTCTTTCAAATTCTTTCAAAGATTTTTCACTCCGTTTACAGTCAGGCTGCTCCAAGCCAGGAAAGTGTTCAGGAAGGATCACGAGCCCTTCGCCAGCCAACGCTACTGCGAGACGAATAGCTTGTTCCAACTGCCTGATATTTCCGCGCCACTCCTGATGCTTAATAAGCTCCCACGCATCAGGATGTATTGCACCTGCTTGATAACGTTGAGTCAACCTGGAGATAATGCCATCTATATCCTGCCGCTGACGGAGGGCTGGAATATTAACTTGCAGGCCATTAAGTCGGTAAAAAAGGTCTTCTCTGAAACGGTGATCTTGAATGAATTTTTTTATGTCGCAGTGTGTCGCGCTAATTACCCTAACGTCCACCGGATGGCGCTCGGAACTACCAAGACGGGTGACCTCCCTTTCCTGCAATACACGAAGTAACCGAGTCTGCAGATTGAACGGCATATCACCTATTTCATCAAGCAATAGTGTTCCACCATTCGCTTCTTCAATACGTCCTCTGGTACCTCCTCTGCGCGCACCAGTAAACGTTCCCTCAACGTAACCGAATAACTCGGATTCAATGAGGTGTTCAGGTATCGCAGAGCAGTTAATGGCTATAAATGGAGCGCCAGGGTTGAACGAGTCATGAAGCGCCCTAGCGAATACTTCTTTCCCGGTGCCCGTCTCTCCCTGCAAAAGTATAGGAATGCTTGCTGCAAACGCTTTTGAAGCCATACTAAATTGTTGGTTTAGCGCTGAATCTTGTCCAATTTCATGAGCCGAATGGCGTGCACGAACAGGCGCTTTGGAGGAACTAGGGAAAGATAAAGACTGAGCATAAACTGAAGAGCCGTCATTCAAAGCTATGAGGCTTGGCGCATTTACAATTATAGACTGGGGACCACGTTCGAAAAAATTTTCCCAACTCAACGAAGATTCAAATATCGTCGAAGCATCAATGCCCAGTATTTTTTTCGCAACTTTATTAGCCGCGCAAAATTTTCCATCCTGATCAAATGCGACCAGACCTTGAAATGGAGTTCCGATCAATCGGGCATCAAATTGCAGCGCTACGATCTGACAGTCTAACAAACCCGAATACAACCTACTTTCGATAGCCATCGCCGCGATTTTAAGCTGCTCTAAAACAGCAGACGCATTCCGCTGACCAATGCCCGTAATATCAATCGCGCCAACCAACTCCCCGTGCACCCCGAAAACCGGAACTGATACACAGAAAAAATTTTCAAACTCTTTTAGATAGTGCATACCTCCGCAGACGATAAAAGGCTGCTGCTCATAAAGCGTGCAACTTGGAGCAGTAGTTCCAATATCTATTTCATTGACACGTTTTCCCACTTTCAGCGGGTCTACAACGTCTGGCGCGGACGCGTGTTTGGCATAAACGATGACGCCCTCGGGATTGACACAAAAGAGCGCCCAATCTTGCCCTCCAAATATTCCCCATAATCTGTCTAGCTCGGGCTGAGCGCAGGCGGCTAACCGTGCATCCAGTTTGCTCAATTCGTGGGCGCGCAAGCGTCCGGTCAAACGCTTATCCCAAGGTGTCAAGCCTGCTTTTCTGGACCGTTCCCATGAGCTGGCTACAGCTGGCGGCAACAAATCCGCTGGCAGCGAATGTCCATCCAGAAAGCGACGCCGCACCTCATCAAGGCCATGCATATCTCTAATATTCATGTGCTGACCACTCGTAATCTTCCCCAACACTCTCAGGTGTTTTTATCATCAATGGCAACAATTCACATATAATTACATCACATAAAAAAACGCCCGTTTAGAACGGGCGAGTTTTTCTTAGCATTACCTCAATCGACGTGAGATCATCTCTCATTTATAAAACATAAGGAGTCGCTTCGTCTTTGATGGTCAGCCACTGCCATTGCGTGAACTCCTCCCAATTCGCAGCCCCCCCAACACTCGTACCATTTCCAGACGCGCCCCAACCACCGAACGGATTTACCACTTCGTCATTTACCGTCTGATCGTTGATATGGAGCATGCCGGTACGGAGCTTGTCACCAATTTTGAGTGCCCGCCCAACATTCGAGCTGATAATGCCGGCAGCCAGACCGTACTCCGTGTCGTTAGCGAGCCGTATGGCATCTTCATCAGAGTCGAAGGGCACAACAACTGCCACAGGCCCAAAAATTTCTTCACGAAACGCCGGGTTATCCGGTTTGACGTCGCTGAGCACTGTAGGCTGGAAGAACAGTTCCTCGTAGCGACCTCCAACTTCGAGTTTCGCACCCGCCTGCTGAGCTAGATTGACTATTTTAGCGACCTGATCGCGTTGATGGGCATTAATGAGTGGGCCTAAAGAAACCTTTGTTGTTGCAGGATTACCTACGGTGAGCTTACCGACCTTGGAGATCAGTGCTTTGAGAAAAGCAGGATAAAGACTGCGCTGTACCAGGATTCGACCGGTGGCCATGCAGATTTGCCCTTGATGGAGGAATGCTCCCCAAATGGCATTGGCAACTGCGAGGTCTACGTTTGCGTCATCTAGAATGATTAATGAGTTCTTGCCGCCTAATTCCAATGACACCTTTTTCAAATTGCGGCCTGCCGCTTCACCCACCTTTCGACCCGCGGCGGTTGATCCGGTGAATTGGATCATAGCGACATCTGCTGATTCAACCAACGCAGCACCCGCGTCGCCTGCACCAGGTAGAACATGCAGAACGCCTTTTGGCAGTCCCGCAAGCTCAAACAAACGGCCGATGAGCAACCCACCGCATACTGCGGTGCGCGGATCCGGCTTAAGCACAACGCTGTTTCCAACGGCCAGAGCAGGCGCGACCGAACGCATGGCCAAATAAAGCGGGAAGTTGAACGGGGAGATGACCCCTACGACACCCAGCGGCCGGCGCCGGGCTAAACTGAGGCGACTGGTTCCTGGCGCATTAGGCAATACATCACCCTGACTCTTGCCTGGCATCATGGCGCTTTCATGCAACGCTTTGATCGTCACGCGAGCTTCAAACCCAGCCTTCAACTGAGTCGAACCACTTTCTTTAACCAGCCATTCGACAATTTCACCAAAGTGCAATTCTGCGATATCAGCCGCCTTACGCATGATTGCAGAACGCTCTTCATAGGAGGTACCAAACCATTCCGCCTGTACTTCATGAGCTGCACGGGCAGCAGCTGAAGCCGCCGCGGCGTCAGCCATACCGATACAACCCAACGATGTACCTGTTGCGGGCTCTATAACCTGACTTACATTAGGCGAAATGTTTTTCCAAGTACCGTCGAAAACACAGTTATTCCAGAGCTCTTCTGGCAGAAACTTTGAAGTTTTATTCATGACTTTACCTATAAAATTATTCTTGGATAGTGCGCTGCGCCAGCAACTCCTTTCGTACCAGCATAAGGCGTGCCAATTTGATTTTACGAACAAACACTGAAGAATATGTCTAATACTTGCACACCATCAAAAAAACGTGTCCCACAATTGAACACTTATTACTTACAAAAAACTATATTGTTTCGGCAACTAATGAAGAGCCGGGGATGATATTTGGACATGCACAAGTATTAACCAGCGATCAAAAAAACATTCATGATGAAATAAACGAGCACCGAGCTGAAACGCCGAACATGATTCAGAGAAAGGGATGGGCAAGCAGAATCAAGCGGGCTTGTACCCTTGAGCCAATAGCCAGCTTCGAACCATGCGCCCTTGTTCTGCGGTCAAGCCCGCAAGCACTCGTTCGTGGGGCTCGGAACGCAAACGTCGCACAAGTGGCGCTAGCTCGACCCCCTGCACACACCAAGCACCCATTGGCTGATCTGTGGTGACTACCACCTCTGCCTCAACGACAAAACCGTTGTGCAGCACAGGCGCCCGCACTATTTTCAACGCGCTGAAGTCTGCTTCTGCATGAGTCGCCTCGGCGTCTGGCCACTGTCGGCGCACAAACCAGAACGGTTGTTCTTGCCAGCGCTGCTCCTCAATGTAGAAATCCCGACCGATCCTGGCGAACCGCAAGAACAGCTGCTCCACCCGCTGCTGGTGAAAAAGCTGGGCCAAGACCGCTCGATCAGGTTTACGCAGCAACGTATTGATCACTGTCGGTGCCTGCAACGCCGACGATAACGATTGAAATATCCCGTTGCCCGACAACGGATCGACCGCCATCGCTGCGTCGCCCACTCGAATCCAATTATCGCCACACACCTGAGGACTTAAAATTGCGGTACTGCTACGCGCATGCAACTGCACATCAATTTGCCGATCTGGGCCAAAAAATGCTCTCGCCGCGATCGAAGCCTGACGCCTCTGATGACAATGTTCGAGTAGATGCTGTTTGCCAGGCAGGTCAGCACTGGCAACGTCCATTGTCCACTGCCAATAGCATTGACCATCAGCACGCCGAGCCATCCATACCCAACCGTCTTCCAGGCTTTCCACCGCGCTGGCCATAGCCCCCGGCCGGCCTTGCCAACGATTGAGCAGACTGAGCGTCTCCGGTCCGCGCAGGACTTTACCGAGCGATGGCGCCTGACGTCCACGCGCCTCCACCATAAAATCCACATGCATTGCATTATGGCCTTCGACATCGACGTGATGTCCGATAGCGGAAGTTTGAACACTCAACACCCGCCCCTCGATCAAATCGACGCCAGCCAGGCGCAAATCTTCCCGCAACCCTTCATCGAAGGCTTGGCGGTCCAATAAAAACTCAACGTTCTGCGCGTGCTGCTGACCGTTCCATATCACCTGCCGTTGAGACGGCAACATCGCGTCCATCAAAGCATGATGAAGTCCTGCGCCGCGCAACGCCTCCAGAACACGCACCGACACGCCCTCCAGGGCTTTGAATCGCCGCCACTCGCTGACCACCGAAACGGCATAACCTAGCCGCCGCAACCCCAGCGCCACTGCCGCTCCTGCAGGCCCAGCCCCCAAGATCAGAATTCTGCAGTCAGTCATCTAAACAAAGCCTCACTTCGCAATCGGATAAGTAGACACGGGAAAGTACTGCCTAAACACTACGCCGATCCTCATTCAGATTTCATGCATTGCCGTTTTCGATACCAACACACCATCAACCATTTCGAAATGCAGATCTGCGTGGGCCAAGGTAGACGGGCGGTGACTTATCAAGATCCGGGTTCGCCCTGCAAATAGTCGATCAATGGCTTCGATGACTTCCCGCTCAGTGGCTTCATCTACCGCAGAGGTCGCCTCATCAAGCACCAGAATCATTGGGTCCTGCAGCAGCGCTCGGGCAATGGCGATTCGTTGTTTTTGCCCGCCGGACAGCTGTTGACCGCGCTCACCTAGAGGGCTGTCGAGGCCTTCGGGCAGCGAGGCGATCAAACTCTCGAGCTTTGCGAGCTGTGCCACCGCAGTTATGGCATCCCGATTGGCGTGCGGTGCGGCATAGGCCAGGTTATCGGCGAGGCTGCCACGGAACAGGACGATATCTTGACTGACGACAGCAATCCTTTGCCGTAGCTCAAACAAGTCTAACTCGCGTAGATCAACGCCCCCCAGTAGCACCCGCCCCGTCTGCGGATCAAGATGCCGCTGCAGAAGGTCTATCAATGTTGATTTGCCGACGCCGGAACCGCCACTCAACGCAACTTTCAATCCGTAAGGAATTTGTGCCTTGATGCCGCGCAACGTACTCAAACGACCGGGATGGCTGAAATGCACATCGTCGAAACGCAACTCGCCTTGGGTGGGTATCGGTTTGGGTACAGCTTGATTAACAACAGTAGGCTCCTCACCGCGCAACTCCATGACGCGTCCGAGACTGACCGTCATCCGTTGAATTGCGACGTATAGACCGAGCAAACTCTGGACCGGCCCGACTGCCATCCCAAGGTAAGTGGAAAATGCTATCAGAGCCCCCAGTTGCCATGTTCCCTGAACTACCCAATAGCCCCCTACCAGGAAGGCGCAGGCACGCGCCAACGAAGTCAGCGTGCCGGGTACAGCCTGGGTAAAAAACTCAGTAATCTGCAGGCGCAGCAATTGATGCATGTAGCCCTGCCCCAAGGCCTCCAGGCGGCGAGATTCCCGTTGCTGCTGGCCGGCCGCCTGAATGAACTTCATGACTGGCAGCGTCTCGACCATAAACGAAGACACGTCTGCGGAACGCTCGCGTAATTGCCGTACATCGCGTTCGACCTTGCGCCGCATCCAGCGCAACCAAAGGATGTCGAGGGGAATCAGCACCAAAACCAGCAATGACAGCTTCCACGATAGAGTCAGTAACATCGTTATGGCGCAGATCAGCCCGACCACACTCGATACAGCTGAAAACAATGAGTCTACGGCGAAGCGCTGAATCTCGGCGACATCACCGTCGAGCCGTGACATTAAATCACCGATGCGTCGCTGTGCATAAAAGCTCGGAGACAAGGTCTGCAGGTGCCGATAAAGATCGTCACGTAACGAGAACAAAATCCGTCCAGACAAGCGTGTGTGCAGGTAGCGATTGATCCCCGAAAGAGCCGTACCCAATACGCCAGCAACGATCATCAGGCAGGCGATATTTACCAACGTTGGAAAGTCCCGGGCCAGCAGTCCATCGTCGATCAGCAGTTTGGTTAACCATGGCTGCAGCAACACTAGAAGTGAGGCACAAATTGACAAGCCAAGGAGCCCGATGATTGCCAGCCTATGCGGACGTACGAAGCCGTACAGCCAACGCAATGCCGCCAACAAAGACTCTGGCTGTTCGCTGTCGATCACTCTGAGAATTAAGCGCCGCATCGAACGGCTTCGCCAGTCACAGCACCAGTAATTTTTTTGATCATGGTACATAAAGCCCCGCGCGAATTTCGCATCTAGATCTGCACCGTTGCGTCCAGTGCGCATTGTGTCGAGTGCAATTTCTGCTCCAACCTAGAAACTCGACAGCGCGGCCGCCCGCTGACTTTCGCTCCTTAGCTCTGCAAAAACCTAAATCCAGGTCGCATACCAGGCGAGTCGACGGCACCCACCTCAACAAACACTGCCGTTCTGGCTGGCACGCCCCATGCTTATCGAACCGCGTCGACCGCAATCAACGCAAGCGGCCCTGTGCAGGATGACTCATCGAAGATGAAAAAAGCCCAATGGGCTGCTGTATCAAACGATCGATAGGACCGCCTAACTACGTTCTGAGAAAACACACGTGTTCAGGATCTGAACACAATTCATGATTGCTCAGCACAGCTGATTGAGTGGCGACCGTGGCGGTAGAACCTCAATACAAATTTATAGGGTGAAAATTGAAAAGAATTATAATCTCTGCATGCTTGGTTTTTTTTGCTTCCGCCGTGGCCGCTCAAGAGCCCGAAGCCGTGTTCAATCGTAGCTGCATGATGTGCCACAACGGCCAATTACCGGCCGCGCCCAAGAAAGGTGATCAATCTGCCTGGACGCCGCGCTTGGATAAAGGAATGGACACATTGGTGAAGCACGCTACAGAGGGCTTCGCAGCCATGCCCCCGCGTGGTCTCTGCATGGACTGCAGCGATGAAGATTACCGAGCTGTTATCGTCTGGATGTCCAAGTAACTAGACCTGACTTCTCAAGAAAACGCCGACTTCGATAAAGCATCCGGCGAAAAAAGGTGGAGTGAGTAACTTCACTTTTATGTATTAAGGGCGGGAGGCCGCCCTCTTTTTCCTAGCTCAGCGCAGCCACGTCCCTTCCGGGGCTCGTCGAAGATGGCTTGGCATACCAGCACTGAACAACCCAGAAGCCGAGCGGAGTGACTTAAGGCTCACATACGCTGCTCATCGATCTCTGGATTACTCCTAACCCAGGCCAACAGCTATGACTACCGGTAACGTGAAAGCTGAAAGCAAAGTCTGAATGGCGACAATGTTCGACATCAGCGGCGCATCACCTCCCAGTTGTCTGGCCATCACGTAGGACGAGGATGCAGTAGGAAGTGACTGAAATATGACTGCCACCAATGCCGCGTGCCCTCCAAATCCCAAAGCCCGGCAGGCACCGTAAGTCGCCAAAGGCATCACGAAAAACTTGAAGACAGATGAAAAAACTATTGGGCGAATCTGTAGTTTGATTGACCTCACACTCAAGGCAGCCCCTACACACAGCAACCCCAGGGGCGAGGCGGCTTGACCCAGTGATTTAACCATCGGTGCAAGGTAGTCAGGCACTGATAGCCCACTAAAGTAAGCAGCAATCCCGAGCAAGCACGAAACCAGCAGTGGATTCGTAGCGATGGACTTTGCGACGGATTTGATGGAGCTGTTTGAGTCTGCATGTTTTGCGAAAACCAAGACGCAGAGGATGTTAACGGTTGGAACTATGACGGCATTTGCAACGGCTGCCATGGCCACCCCCTTACTCCCGAAAAGCCCGGCTGCGACTGTCACTCCTATAAAATTGTTGAACCTGACTCCCCCTTGGAAGACAGATGTGAATGCCGGGCCATCCTGGGCTACTCGATTGCGAAAAACGTACAACAGCAGTGCGCTAATCCCAGTAGACTGCAACAAAACCCAAACCATTTCCTGTACAGGAACATCCTTCAAGTCAGCCGTTGCTAGGCTATAAAAGAATAGCGACGGCAACAGAATGTAATAACCGATTCTCTCAGCGCCCTGCCAGTAACTATCGGGGACGAAGCCTTTAGCTTTGAGTGCATAGCCCAAGGAGATCAGCAAAATTATCGGGAAGATGGTTGAGAGTACGAGAGCGATCATTTATGTGCTTTCGCAATAAAATCCACGATCCGTTTACAGCCCTCGATTATCACTTTTTCCTCGGTGGCAAATGAAAGGCGGAAGGCATCCCGCACGCCGAACGCCGAACCTGGCACGACGGCCACGTTGTAATCCTCAAGCAAAATGCTGGCTGCGGTATCACCATCGTTCTGAGCACCAATGAGCTTGGGGAACAGATAAAAAGCACCGTCTGGTCTGTTCACAGCCAACAGCGTCGACGACTTGAGAATTGAGAGTGCAGCATCCCTTCGTTGGCGGTAAATTTCGTTACGCACTTTCAGGCACTCTAGAGAGCCGTTCAATGCAACCGCCGCGGCAATCTGACTTAAGCTCGCGGTCTGCGTGCAGTTCTGAGACTGGATAGCGATCATATTCTTGATCAAAGCGCGTGGCCCGGCACCCCAGCCAACTCTCCATCCCGTCATAGCGTAGGCTTTAGATACCCCATCGACTGTCAAAACTCGATCCCTGAGTTGGGGGACAACAGCAATAAGTGACTGGAACGGCTGCGTCCCACCTAGGAAGTGAATGTGAGCGTAGATGTCGTCTGACATGATCATGACGTGTGGATGCTTGAGGAGTACGTCTCCCAGAGCACCAAGATCTTCAGCGCTGTAAGTGACACCGCTTGGGTTGCCTGGTGCGTTGATGATCAGCCAGCGAGTTCGCTCAGTAATGGCCGCGTTGAGCTGCTCAGGCCTTAGACGAAAACTGTCCATTAGAGAGCAGTTGATGATGATCGGCTTGCCGCCGCACGCGGCGACCATGTCAGGATAGGACGCCCAGTAGGGCGCGGGAATGATGACCTCGTCGCCCGGCTCGATTGATGCTAGAAACGCGTTAAAGATAATCTGCTTGGCGCCGCAGCCAACTGTAATTTCGTCATCGCCGTAGGCCAGGCCTCGATCACGCTCAAAGGCATTTTTAATCGCATTATGCGTATTTCGCTCATCGTGACCGGTCATTTCGCTAACAACGTGACCGATTCCTGCCCCCCATTGCGCGGGGTCTAA
>NZ_JBYTEO010000041.1:0-59201 GCF_058791355.1 Pseudomonas sp. EB271-G4-1 | reverse complement strand
GCGCTGGGCCATCCATGGCCCAGCGCGGCGACCCACGGAGCAATGCCTTCGTTCTGGCATGCCGAGCCCTAGCGAGGCACCGAGTGGTGGGGCAAAAGCGCTTGGGTTACTTTCGCGCTTTTCGAAAGTGACTCGCCGTAAGGGCGAAACCCTAAGTGGCCGTTACCGCAGGAATGGATATGTACTCCGACAACAAATAACAGGTCGCCTGTCAGGCCGCCTACGCGGGCGAACCCGCTCCCACAGGTATCGGGTGCAGCCGAAAAATCCTGGCTGTCAGGCCGGCACCTCATCCAGCACCAAACGCTGGCGCACCACATCAACGAGCTTGTCCGGCTGGAATTTGGAGAGAAAGTTGTCGCAGCCAACCTTCTTGACCATCGATTCGTTGAAACTGCCGGACAGGGACGTATGCAGCACCACGTAAAGGCCACGCAGTCGCGGATCGTTGCGGATTTCGGTGGTCAGCCGGTAGCCATCCATTTCCGGCATTTCCGCGTCGGTGAATACCATCAGCAGCTTGTCGGTCATATTAACGCCGGTATCCGCCCACGCCTTGAGCATGTTCAAGGCCTTCAAGCCATCGCTGGCGATGTGCATCTTCACGCCCAACTGCCCCAGGGTATCGCGCAGTTGCGCCAGGGCCACATTCGAGTCATCCACCAGCAGCACCTCGCGGCCACGGGCGCGTTCCAGCACTGGATCCTCGAGTTTTTCCCGGGAAACCTTGGCGCTGTAAGGTACGATTTCGGCGAGGACTTTCTCGACGTCGATGATCTCCACCAATTGATCATCGACCTTGCTGATCGCAGTCAGGTAATGCTGCCGACCAGCACTGCTGGGCGGCGGCAGAATGGCTTCCCAATTCATATTGACGATGCGGTCCACCCCACCGACCAGGAAGGCCTGTACCGATCGGTTGTACTCGGTAACGATGATCGTGCTGCCAGGACCTGGCACCAAAGGACGCATGCCGATTGCCTGGGACAGGTCGATGACCGGTAGGGTCTGGCCGCGCAAATTGACTACGCCGCAAACGAACGGGTGACGCTGGGGCATCAAAGTGAGCTTCGGCAGTTGCAGGACTTCCTGCACTTTAAACACGTTGATCGCGAACAGTTGCCGCCCGGCAAGCCGGAACATGAGAATTTCCAGGCGATTCTCACCCACAAGTTGCGTTCGTTGGTCTACCGTATCGAGAATGCCGGCCATCGATGACTCCTGGGCTTGTTCGGATGAATTCACTGGATAGAGGGTTATCGGCGGTTTTCGCTGGACCTTGACCCCTTTGGCAAATGCCGCGCCCGGCATTGATGCCACATTAACATCATGCTTTACTGGCGCTGTTATTTCATCTGCTGCATTCTCTTCGCCGCGACCACAGTTCGCGCGATGAGTTCCGTCATGTAAGGGATTCCCCTAGCAACAATCAGGTGCAACCTGATATTCGCGATATCCAATAGCCATTAATGTGACGCCATTCTCATTGCATGAAGTGGAGTCGGGCATTTGTGTGCGATCGCAAACCAGTGGCCAGCCACCCTCTCAAGCGTCCAGCCCGCACTTGAGCCGTTCAGAGCGCGAACTCAAGACACGACACCCTCCTCATTTGACATGACGTTGTGGAGATAAGCATGCCGAACAATCGTAAAGAGTGGGCAAAGCGTATTCCGGAGTTTATCGTCGAGGCTGAAACGCTCCTGGCCAGAACCGAGGAATGCCTGAGTCATCTGCAATTGATCAACAACGACCCGGACGCCATTGACTGCTTGCTCAGCACCCTGCTCAAACTCGCCAGCAAGGCCGATGCCCTCGCTCTCGCCGCCGTGTCAGAGTTTTCATTGCATATCCATGGTTTGCTCAATCACGCCCTGAACCACATGGAACTGCACGACGAAGCCCTGGACGCGCTCAAGGACTGCCTGACGCTGATCGCCTGGCAACTTGAGCTGATCGACCAGAATACCGGGCAGCTCAGCCTTGATGAAACCGAACAGACCACCCTGATCGAAGCTTTCGCGTTCCAGGTCGGCCAGAGTCAATTTCGTCCCCCGGTTAATTCCAGGCCGCTCACGCTCCTTTCTTACACGGAGCGCCAGGCTTAATTTTTTGCAAGTACAATTCAGCGGCAATAGAGAACTGCATCACCAGAATCAATGTCGCAATTGAATACTTCATATCGATCAGCGACACCTCGAAACAAGTAACTATTGCTTGTACAAGTATTTGTCTGTCTGACCCGACTTTTCTGATATGTAACGACCTGAATAATCGAACCCTGCGTGACGACATCCCCATTCCTGCGCGTTATGTCCTGCCCTCCTGGATCTTTATCACAGGCGCGACCAACGGTATCCGAAGTGGTATTATGCCGCCCATTAGTTGACGTCAATTAACGGCAACGATTGCAGCCAACAAGTTGCAGGCCTGATTTCTTATACAAAACTCTGATTTTCTTATACAAAATTCAGTTGAAATCGATAGCTGACCATAAAAATCATCGATCTGTCAGCGAGCATGACCGATCAGCCCGCAGCGAACATCCATTGGCTCCATCCGCTATGTACGCCAGCCTCAAGTCAATTGCCAAATGGCCACCCTCCCGAGAAAACGCACGTCGGTTCACGTTATTGCTGTGTGCCGGTTCGACGCTCGGCAGCCTGCTGGTCTACAGCCTGTCCACGCGCTTGCCGCTGGGCCTGCTGGTACTCGATAGTGCTGCACTGGGCTGCGTGTGGGTGCAGTACCGCCTGTCACGCAAGTCGATCAAGTTCCAGCCCCAGGAGCTGGCCGATCGGTTGCTGCAAGTCCAGGAAAACGAACGCCACCGCCTCAGTCGGGAGTTGCACGACGACATCGGCCAGTTGCTGACGGCGGCAAAACTCCAAAGTGACTGGCTCAAGCGCAGGATGCCCGAAGACCTCCAGGCGCAGTGCTCGGTGCTGTGCGACACGCTCGAGGAAACCCTGGCCAAGGTTCGCGATGTATCGGCCATCCTTAACCCCCGGCAACTGACCAGCCTTGGGCTGGAAGCCAGCTTGCGGGCGCATTTGCTCAAGACGTTGAGCAACACTTCGGTGCACTGGAGCCTGGAATGCCATCAACGACTGACCGGCATCCCGGAAGAAGTAGCGGTGGCGGCCTTTCGTATTACCCAGGAAGCCGTCACCAATATGCTGCGCCATGCCCAAGCGCAAAACCTGCTGGTCTGCCTGCAGCGTTTGCCCCAGGGCCTGACCTTGATGATCAGTGACGATGGCCTGGGTTTCGCGCCCGCCACCGACCCGGGGCGTGAGGGACAACGGGGAATGGCCGGGATGTCGGAACGGATCAAGCAACTGGGTGGCACTCTGACCGTGACCAGCGAGCCAGGCAAAGGCACTCAAATCGAAGCCCTCTTCCCATGGGCGCCGCGTGCGTTCGAACGGGCCAGTCCGAATAAGGTTATGCATTGACTTGTAACTTACTTCTGGTGGATGACCACTCGCTGATCAGGGCAGGCGTACGCGCCCTGGTGCTGGATCTTCCTGGCTACGCGGTTATTGGCGAGGCCAATGATGGCTCGCAGTTGCTCGACATGGTCCAGCACCTGTCGCCTGATATCGTGCTGCTGGATATTTCCATGAAGCAGACAGGCGGCCTCGAAGCCCTGCAGCAACTCAAGCGGGTCCGCCCGCAGGCCAAAGTGCTGATCCTGTCGATGCACACCGACCCGGCCCTGATCATGCAGGCCCTGGAATCGGGCGCCCATGGGTACCTGCTCAAGGACACCACGGCCACCGAACTGGAACACGCGCTGCACGCCCTGCGTAACAATGAGCGATACCTGAGCCCGGCCATCGCCCATACCGTGATCACCCAGGCATTGAACCGGACCCAGAAAAACCCGGTAGAGTCGCCAGATTCACACAACCTGACAGCGCGCCAACTGGAAATCCTGCGGCTGATCGTGCGCGGAAAATCCACTCGGGAAATCGCCAACGGCCTGGGCCTGAGCGTCAAGACGGTCGAAACCCATCGCTCGCAAGTCATGAAGCGCTTGCAGATCTTCGACGTGGCCGGCCTGGTATTGTTCGCCGTACGAGAGCAGATCATCAGTCTGGATGACTGACAGCGCAGGCTTTGCTCAACAAGGGTGACTGCTCGGGTAAATGCACCCACAACGCTGCCGGCCGGGCCGAGAAACGCAGGCTGTCACCCTCGAGCGGCTCGCCATCAAGGTTGATGTAAAGACCCTCCGAGGACTTGATCTCAACCCATGGCAGGCGGGCACGAACGAACATGTTGTCGATTCCGAAGCCATCGGCCAGCAGGTCTTTCAAGGTGCTGAGCAGCTCTTGCGGCGCCGGCAAAATACTGATGTCGAGCATCCCGTCGTCAGCCAGGGCCTGCGGGCATAGCACATGCCCACCGCCCGCCTGCCGGCCATTGCCGATCCCCAGAGCCAGCAACTCTCCACTCCAGTGGAAATCAGGCCCCTGTAACTCACCATAGGCGGCATGCAACTCACTGAACCGCGACAAGCCGGTGAACAGATACGCCGCCCCGCCTAAAACCTTTTTCAGTTCCTCGGAGGTATTGGCCGTAACCTGGCTACCAAAACCACCAGTGGCCATATTCAGGAATACCTGCCCACCGACCTCCCCGAGGTCGATGGCACTGGGGGCAACGTCCAGAAGCGCCAGTGCCTCATCCGGCTCCAGTGGAACACCGGCAGCACGGGCAAAATCGTTGGCGGTTCCCAGCGGCATCAATACCAGGCTGGCCTGCTGCGACTGTCCGGCCATCGCTTCGGCGATATCGCGCAGGGTACCGTCGCCGCCACCGGCGATGATTTGCCGATAACCTGCATCCAGCGCTTCACCCACCAGCCTTTGCGCATCCCCGGCCTCCCACGTCAATCGAACGGCCAGCTCCCAGCCTTGTTCACGCTTGCTGTCGACGGCGGCCCGAACCGCTTCGTTGAGCGCCTGCTTGCCATGCAAAATCAACAGCGCCTTGCGTTCGCTCATTGTCGTCACTCCCATTATTGAATGGCGTATGGGACATGTGACCTTGCTTCCCTGCGGAAAAGTCGCAAAAAACTGAATTATTTACACTTGAGTCCAATAAGGAGATTTTTCTTACAAAACGTGAGGAAACGGCTCAATTGACCAGAAATGGCGATTGGTCCACTTTTGTGTCAGCGGTTTTCAGTCATCAGCAGGACAGACGCAAGGATGTGCAATGCAACAACATGACATCAGGTCACCGGTGGTTCCGGTGATGCCGCTCGTAATGAAACGGGCCAATCATCAAGCTGAATTCGTCAGCGATGCAAAATCCAGCGGAGAAGTTGATATGCCACATCGCCTCAACGAGCTTGAGACACTGGACACCCTGCGCAGCGACCTGGAAAAGATTCGCAGTGACATCAAGTCCGTCAGGCACAGGCTTGCCTATTCGGCGGTCGGAACAGCCGTAGTGCTGGGGCTGCTGGGCTGGATCGCCAACAGCCGTTTTGATCAGGTGGTACTGCTGCTGTTGGCCCATTGATCGGACAGGGGTGCAAAACCCGGCGCGATCGACCGGGCTTGCACGCCTGGCGGCGGCCAGACTCAGCCCAACACTTCGCTCAGCGGGATGAAGTAGACGACATCGCCTGGCACCAGTGTTCGCTGCTCCATGACCTCGACCAGTCCATCGGCCCAGGCCGCACTACGCAGCACACCGGAACTCTGATTGCTGTAGATGATGGCCCGGCCGTTCTCCAGCCGACCGCGCAGGTACTCGCGTCGGTTGCCGGCCTTGGGCCAGTCGAACCCAGCTGGCACTTGCACCTTCAGAGGCTCCACTTCCAGGACACCCATGCGCCGCAGCAGATAAGGCCTTGCCAACAAGGCAAAGGTCACCAGGGTCGAGGCGGGATTGCCTGGCAAGCCGATCACCGGTACGCCACGAAAATGCCCGAAAGTTAGGGGTTTTCCAGGTTTGATGGCGAGTTTCCACAGCGCCAGCTCGCCCTCTTCTCTCAGGGCGATACCCAGAAAGTCGGCCTCCCCCACCGATACGCCACCGGTCGAGAGAATCAGGTCGACATCCCCCAACTCGCCCAGGCGTGTGCGCGTGGTGTCCAGGTCATCCGGCAGAATCCCGGCATCAATGACCTCGCAACCCAGGCGCTGCAACCAGCTGCAGAGCAACACACGGTTGCTGTTGTAGATTTGCCCTGGCCCCAACGCCTGACCTGGCTCGATCAGTTCGTCGCCAGTGGACAGCACCGCTACGCGTACCTTGCGAATCACTTCCAGCTCGGCACACCCCAGCGAGGCTGCCAGGCCTTGTTCGATTGGCCCCAGCCGTGTTCCTGCGGGCAGGATCAGTTCGCCCACGGTGGTTTCCTGTCCTTGCGCACGAATGTTCTGCCCGATGACCAGGGTTTCGGTGAAACGTACACGTTCATCCGCCAGGACTTCGGCGTTCTCTTGCATCTCGACACAATCTGCACCGGGCGGCACAGGTGCCCCGGTGAAGATTCGTGCACAGGTGCCCGGCGTCAACTCAACAGGGGCCTGGCCAGCAAACACTTTCTGACTGACGACCAGCGGCTCTGTGTTCCAGTCGGCCACGCGCAGGGCATATCCATCCATCGCGCTATTGGGCCACGGCGGCAGATCGAGGGACGACAGCAGATCATCGGCCAGCACCCGGCCCTGGACTTGCGCCAATGGCAAACGCTCGCGCTCGACAATCCGTGAGGCGTCCGCCATTTCCAGCAAGCGTGCCAGGGCCACCTCGACCGGCATCAGGGTGCCAGTCTTGCCCGGCTTACCCGCGGGATTCACAGGGTGCCGCCTGTTTCAGGTGAGTCACGAAATTGCACGGGCGATGCCGCGAATCCAGCTGCTCGCCAAGAATGCCATCCCAACCGGTGCGTACCGCATTGGTCGATCCCGGCAAGCAGCACACCAGCGTGCCGTTGGCCAGGCCGGCCAACGCGCGGGACTGGACGGTCGAGGTGCCAATGTCCGCCACCGATATCTGGCGGAACAACTCACCAAAACCATCGACTTGCTTGTCGAGCAGGCAGCCCACTGCTTCCGGCGTGCTGTCACGACCGGTGAAGCCCGTGCCGCCGGTGATCAGCACCACCTGTACGACGTCGTCGGCGATCCAGTTGGCAACTTGCGCGCGAATCTTGTAGAGATCATCTTTGAGCAAGACCCGACAGGCCAGGTTATGTCCGGCAGCCGTCAGGCGGTCAACGAAGACCTGGCCTGAGGTATCGGTTTCCAGGGTACGGGTGTCGCTGACCGTCAACACCGCGATGTTGAGCGGTGCGAAAGGTACATCAGCCTTGGCTTTCATAGGCTCGTCCAGTTGTAGGAGAAACAGCCCGGTGTTATATCACAGCGACCCCATTTTTCGCCGCCCCCACGGAGGCCTGCCATGACTTCAAACCCAGCGTTGCCACCCTGCTCCATTTTGCTCCTGGCAGGCGGCCGTGGCCAACGCATGGGCGGCCAGGACAAAGGATTGCTGGAATGGCACGGCGAGCCGCTGATTGCGCATTTGCACCGCAAGACGCGCCCTCTGAGCGATGACTTGATCGTTTCGTGCAACCGGAACCTGGAACAGTACGCGCCTTACGCCGATCAATTGGTCCATGACGACGAAGGCGACTTTCCGGGCCCTTTGGCGGGCATTCTTGCAGGTCTGAAGGCTGCTCGGCATCCACACCTGCTAGTCTTGCCTTGTGATGTCCCGCGCATCGACAACGCACTGCTCACCCGCATGCGCGAAGCCGCCGCCGAGCATCCCGACAAACCGTTGATGCTGCGCCATGACGATCACTGGGAGCCCCTGTTGTGCGTAATTCCCCTGGCCCTGCGCGTTGATTTCGAAACGGCCTGGAAGGAGGGGGAGCGTAGCCCGGGACGACTCATGCGCAGGCTGGGCGCTACTGCATTGCTGTGCCCCGACAACGATCCGCGCCTGGCAAACCTTAATACGCCGGAACTATTAAGCATGCCAGACGGTGTGTCAGACTGAGTATCAAGGAACTTGCACGCGCTGTTTACGTCTCAACCCCAGCAACCAAAAGAATTCATTTTCGGAGACACTTCCATGACTCAACGGACCCTGGCCACTTTCATGCTCGCACTGGGCCTCGCTACCCTCGCCGGTTGCGCATCGCCTACCGTGATCACCTTGAATGACGGTCGCGAAATCCAGGCCGTCGATACGCCAAGCTATGACAAGGATTCGGGCTTCTACGAATTCGAACAACTGGATGGCAAGCAAAACCGCATCAACAAGGATCAGGTTCGTACCGTCAAAGAGTTGTAATTTTCGCGGTGACTACCGGATACATGAAAATGCCCCGACTTGTCGGGGCATTTTTGTATGCAACCGAAAACCCGGTGCTACGGGTTCGGCTCGTTGTTCAGTTTATCCACCCGTGCCAGCGCCTGGGTGGCTTCGGTGATGCATTTCTTGTCATCCTTGGCAGCCCGGGCCGCTTCAGCGCTGGCCTGCATCCGCTTGATTTCCATGGTGGTGTTTTCGGACGTGGCAGGCAGGCTGGTGACCTTGTCCTTGAGTTCCTGCAGCTTGATGGTGCACAGATCGTTGTCTGCGGCAAAGACGGAAGAGGACAACATGGCGGCGCAAATCAACATTCCAGCGAAAACAGTGCGTTTCATGAAAATCTCCTTGCTTGGGAGGTCTCGGCGCGCCTGATAACCCTGCGGCGGTGCCAAGTTCATCGGACGCCACATGCGTGGCGCCTGATCAAAAGACTGTAGCGCTGCGCACAAATTCGATTTTTTTGACGCCCTTGCTCACCATTGCAGTGTGATTGCGCTCTCGAATTCCCTGTTCTCGCCGGACACCGGGTCTACAAATTTCAGCCCCTGGGCCAGCAGCTTCAGCGGGTTGGCGTAGTCATCCTGCACATCCTTGAGCACCTGGGGATAAAACGGATCGTTGCAGATGCTCGCGCCCAACGCTGTCATGTGCACCCGCAACTGATGCTTCTTGCCCGTTACCGGATAAAGTCCATAACGCCAGAGATCACCGTTCTTCTCCCGGACTTCGACAGCCGTTTCGGTGTTGCTCGCGCCCGGACCTTCCTGCATGCGAAAGAAAGGCTCGCCATCAATGAGCCGGCTCTTGTGCACCAGGGGGAACGTCAATTCAGGCAATGCCCGGGCAATAGCTTCGTAGCGCTTTTCAATTTTTCGGGTTGGAAACAACGATTGATACGCCGATCGGCTTTGCGGGTTGGCTGAAAACAGCACAAGCCCCGCCGTATGCCGGTCGATGCGATGCAAGGGCACAAGGTGCGGGTTATCCAGTCGACGGATAAGACGGCGCAACAGGGTCTGCTCAACGTACTCTCCCGCCGGGGTCACGGGCAGGAAATGAGGCTTGTCTGCCACGACTAGATGCTCGTCCGCGTACAGGATCGACTCGACCACGGGGATCGATTTTTCATCCGGCACTTCGCGAAAATAGTGAATCCGCAGGCCTTCCTTGTAAGGCAGGTCCAGGGCAATGGGCGCACCCTGCCCATCGAGAACGCGGCCGCGAGCGATTCTGTCCAGCCACTGTTCACGACCGATGGCGCTGAAGTGCTCGCACAGGCAATCGAAAACGGTCTGCCACGGGCCAGGCGGCAAGTACAACGTGCTGGCCTGGCTGTGTGCAGCAGAAAAAGATGAAGTGGACATACAAAAGCTCTTACCTTGAATGCAGAGCGGCATTATCCAACAGCAACGCAAGCGAACCTAGCGCAGAATCCTCAAGCCGGTATCTGCGCACGCCCGGCTGCCTCGGTGTACTCCTTGAGCCAGCGCAACACGTCGACCGCCTCCCAGCGACCCGGGTCATACAGTGCATACAACAACCCCTGATAGCCCACGACATCCAGCTGCCGGTGATAGCCTGCACGCTGAAACAAGGCTTCGATTTCAGCGAAACAGGTATTGAAATGCAGCTTGTTGAAGGGTGTCTTGCCCTCCGTCACCAAGCCGTCCAGACGCAATTCGGCGACGGCTTCGCGTACTACATCCACCGACATGCGGTTAACGCTGCTCTTCAATTGTTCGACATTGACCACGACTGACCCTCTCACGCCCGGATTTGCCCCGCTCAAAGCCGAAAATCAGCGCAGACAAGGCAACAATCCGAATAACTGTATGCGCATACAGTATCCGAATCGCGCCAATTAAGCCAAGGGGATCGATCCTGAAGTTCGACGGGCGGAACAAAATCATTAACGCAAGAAGGCCACCACTTCGTCGGGACTGAAGGGCCAACCCAGTTCCGAGCCAGTGTCGACCCGACGCAATACCGGAATGCGCAGGCTGTAGGCCTGGAACCATGTTTCGTCTTCAGCGATGTCCACCAGCTCCACTAGCAAGCCATGCTCGACAAAATCCATCAACATGGCTTCGGCCACTTCGCAGAGATGGCACCCAAGCGTGCCGAACAGCTGACATTCAGGAAGCATGAGCGCTCTACCAAAAAATTAAGAGCCTATTCTAGGCCTGCCCCGAAATGCCGTCGAGCCAATGAATCCACGGTTAATCCTGGCTGACGGCGCCGATCTTGTGCACCGACAAGTCCGCGCCGTAATACTCTTCTTCCTGGCTCAGGCGCAAACCATGGAACGCCTTGATCACGCCATACACTGCAAAGCCACCGGCCAGCGCCACCATCACACCCAGCGCGGTGCCGATCAACTGGCTGAGCAGGCTCACACCGCCCAAGCCACCCAGGGCCGCCTGGCCAAAAATGCCGCAGGCAATCCCGCCCCAGGCGCCACACAGACCATGCAGCGGCCAGACGCCCAGCACGTCATCGATATGCCATTTGCCTTGCGCGGCCGTAAAGCACCAGACAAACAGCGCCCCGGCGATGGCACCGGTGGCCAGCGCACCCACCGGGTGCATCAGGTCGGAGCCGGCACAGATCGCCACCAGGCCGGCCAGTGGACCGTTGTGCAGAAAGCCCGGGTCGTTGCGCCCAACGATCAGCGCCGCCACCGTACCGCCGACCATGGCCATCAGCGAGTTCACCGCTACCAGCCCGCTGACCCCTTGCAGGGTTTGCGCGCTCATCACGTTGAAACCGAACCAGCCAACGATGAGAATCCACGAGCCCAATGCCAGAAACGGGATGCTCGACGGCGCGAACGCCACCAGCTTCCCTTCGCGATAACGCCCATTGCGTGGCCCTAACAACAGCACTGCTGCAAGCGCCAGCCAACCGCCCATGGCGTGCACCACCACGGAACCGGCAAAATCGTGGAAGCTGGCGCCCAAGTGCTCCAGCAGCCAGGCCTGCAGACCCAGGTTGCCGTTCCAGATAATGCCTTCGAAGAAGGGGTAGATGAATGCCACGATCAACGCCGTCGCGCACAACTGCGGAACGAACCGGGCACGTTCGGCGATGCCACCGGAAATGATTGCCGGGATCGCCGCGGCAAAGGTCAGCAGGAAGAAAAACTTCACCAGGCCGTAGCCGTGATCGGCATTGATCACTGCCGCCGGTTGCATGAAAGTGACCCCGTAGGAAATCCAATAGCCTATAAAGAAGTAGGCCAGGGTCGAAACAGCGAAGTCGCTGAGAATCTTCGACAAGGCGTTGACCTGGTTTTTTTGCCGAACCGTCCCGACTTCAAGAAAGGCGAACCCGGCATGCATGGCCAGTACCATGACCGCGCCGATCAGGATGAACAACGTATTGGAGCTATGGACCAGGGTGTCCACAGCGCTTTGCAGATTTTCCATGGATTTGGCAGACCTTAAGGCTGAAAAAAGCACCAAAGCAGTTCGCGCGGGCAATCCATGCACCAAGTTGAGACTTCAACAAGTCTCTCCCAATGAACCGTTTTGGAGCACAGGGTTCATCAAGGCCAATCACGACCGGGACATTCGCGCGGGTTTCGATTGTTTGAGTTAAGGTTTTACGGGAATCTTGCCCAGCAACAGCGCAACAGCGCGGGCTGACGCACCACGACACAGCAAAAGTTGTACCAGTCATTTGTACTGAACCTTCGCATAAGGCTCATACTCGAACGATTCAGACGCCACTTATGGAGATCACCAATGGCCAGCATCAAGGCAAAGACTGCTCAAGAAATTTTGATGAGCGATTTTCAGACACTGGTCAGCGATACCGAACGGTTGCTGGAGCACACCGCCTCCCTGGCCGGTGACCAGGCCGATGAATTGCGCGACCAGATCCACGACAGTCTGCTGCGTGCACGTGAAACCCTGAAGCTGACCGAAGACTCCCTGCGCGAACGCGGCAAGGCTGCCGTGACCGCTACCGAGGACTATGTCCAGGCCAACCCATGGCAATCGGTCGGAATCGCGGCCGGCGTGGGCTTCCTGATTGGCTTGCTAGCTACTCGGCGCTGATATGGCCATCGATGAATCCGGCTCGTCCGGGACAGGCCCAAGTTCCTCACCGCGGCGCCTGGGTGCCGCTTTCCTTGGACTGCTGCACAGCCATGTCGAATTGTTCGGCATCGAACTGCAGGAACAAAAAGCCCGCACCGTGAGCCTGTTGCTGTTTGCAGGCCTGGCGCTGGTGTTTGCCTTGCTGTTGCTGGTGGGATTGTCGACCCTGGTGCTGATCCTGTTTTGGGACACTTACCGCTTGCCTGCCATCATCGCGCTTTGCGTGTTCTACACCCTGGCATGCGTCTTCTGCGGCATGCGCCTGAGAGCGGCGATCTTCGATGAGTCCTCGCCGTTCCATGGCACGCTGGAAGAGCTGGCCAATGATCGGGAGCGCCTGCTGCCATGAACCTGCCTGAACTGCCTCGAAACAGCTCGCGCACGGAAATGCGCAAGGCACTGATACGCCTGCGCATGGAAATGCATCGCCAGGAGATCCGTCACGAATCCGCGCAACTACTGCAACCCCTGCAGCGGGTACGTGGAATGACCCAAAGCCTGCAAGACGGGTTCGGCATCAAGCATGCCCCGCTGTGGGGCGTGGCCGCTGTCACCCTGCTGGGGTTTCTGAGCGGCAAGGGCGCCAGGAAGGGCAACGGCGTGGGTAGCCTGGCCCGACTGGTCCGCCTGGGCACCACTCTGGGGCCTCTGGTCAAACTGGTCTTGCAAGGTTCTTCGCGCAAACACTGACCCTGTCAGTATCTGGCTACATTCTTGCAGTACCCACGGGATCGAACCTCTCCATCGAGGGGTTCAATCCTGCGCGCCTATCCGGTGACCCGGGCTTTATCCAAAAACAAGATCCATCAAGGAGGCCTTGTGATCGACGGGCAACCGCTCGCCTGCTTTCAGCCGTTCATCGATACCGCCACCGGCGGTATCGCCGGCGTGGAGGCATTGGGCCGACTGCGCCGGGCCGACGGCCAACTGGTTTCGGTCGGGCCGCTGTTCGCTGATCCCAGAACCAACGCCGTTGCCCTGCGTCGGCTGGACCGCCAGCTACGCGATAACGCGCTGAGCCGCCTGCATGAAGCACCCAGCGACTGGTTTCTCAGCCTGAACATTTCTCCGCTCTGGATCAGCCGCCTACGCCCGGACCAACCGTTGCCGAGCCTAGGCCAGCTGCAAAAGCATGGCGTCGATCCGCAGCGCATCGTTTTCGAAATCACCGAACTGGGTGGTGATGTCCAGCGCCTGGCTCATGTGGTGGCCCGCTATCGGCAAGCCGGCGCACGGATTGCCATCGATGATTTCGGCGCCGGGTACTCTCAGCTCGATCGGGTTCTGGCGCTGCAACCGGACATCCTAAAACTCGATATGCGCCTGTTCCAGGCGGCGGCTCTGGGCGGGCCCAGCAGCGATGTGGTCAAGGCCCTTGCACAAATGGCGGAAAAAACCGGTTGCTGGATCATTGCCGAAGGCGTGGAAACAGAAGCGCAACTGAATTTTGCCCTGGAGTGCGGCTCACGTTACGTCCAGGGGTTTCTGTTTGCCGGGGCACAAGCGGATTTCTTTGCCGCTGACGCCTTCGTCGAGCGCTTTGCGCATCTGCGCCAGCGCTATGTGCAGCAAAAGCTGGCCGAGCGCGTTCGCCTGAAGCTCTTGCGCCAGCAACTCAGTGAGCTGATGGCGATCCTGCAGGCCTGGGCACAGGCCAGGGCGCCACTGAGTGCCCTGCCACAACTGGAGGCCTTTCCCTGGCTACTGCGCTTCTACCAGTGCGACCGTCACGGTACGCAGATGACGCCCAACCTGGAGTGGCGCAATAGCGAGTGGGTCGCCGACAACCGCTATCTGGGCCATAACTGGTCGTGGCGTCCGTATTTCTATCACCTGCTGGCGCAGGGTTGGGACGAGTGTCAGCTGACCCTTTCCAATACGTATCGCGACGCCACCAGCAATCAGTACTGCCTCACCGCCGGGCAATTTTTCGACAACGGCGAACGCCTGCTGCTCATCGATATCGATGCCGTGGGGCTGTAGTGACACTTGCAGGTAACGACGCGAACCGGGAAGCTATCCAATCAGTCACCTGACGGAGCGAACCAGCCTTGGATTGGCCTACCCTGCTTACCCGCGAACGCCTCGGAAAGCCCCTGTACAGCCCGGAAGAAGTGGGCCGCAGTCCTTTTCACAAAGACCACGACCGCATCATTTTCTCGGGGGCGTTCCGCCGTCTCGGACGCAAGACTCAAGTTCATCCGGTCCACAGCAACGACCATATACACACGCGCCTGACCCACTCGCTGGAAGTCAGCTGTGTAGGCCGTTCATTGGGCATGCGCGTCGGTGAAAGCATCCGTAGCGCCCTGCCCGACTGGTGTGAGCCCAGTGATCTGGGAATGGTGGTCCAATCGGCCTGCCTGGCCCATGACATCGGCAATCCACCCTTCGGCCATTCCGGCGAAGACGCGATTCGGCATTGGTTCCAGCAAGCCGCTGGACGGGGCTGGCTGGATGCGATGAGTGAAGCGCAGCGCAATGACTTCCTCAATTTCGAAGGTAACGCCCAAGGCTTTCGGGTACTGACCCAGCTTGAATATCACCAGTTCGACGGCGGAACCCGGCTGACCTATGCCACCTTGGGCACTTACCTGAAATACCCATGGACAGCCAGGCATGCCGACTCCCTGGGGTACAAGAAGCACAAGTTCGGGTGCTACCAGAGCGAACTGCCGCTGCTCGAGCAGATCGCGCAAAAACTGGGCCTGCCGCAGCTTGAAGAGCAGCGCTGGGCACGCCACCCGTTGGTGTACCTGATGGAAGCTGCGGATGACATCTGCTATGCGTTGATCGACCTCGAAGACGGCCTGGAAATGGAGTTACTGGAGTACGCCGAAGTCGAGTCCCTGTTACTGGATCTGGTGGGCGACGATTTACCGCAAACCTATCGCCTGCTTGGCCCGAACGATTCGCGGCGACGCAAACTGGCGATCCTGCGGGGCAAGGCCATCGAGCACCTGACCAACGCAGCGGCCCGCGCCTTTGTCGAGCAACAGGATGCACTGTTGGCCGGCTCCCTGCCTGGCGACCTGGTGGAGCATATGCACGGTCCGGCCAAACGCTGCGTCCTCAATGCAAAGGACATGGCTCGGCAGAAAATCTTCCAGGACAAACGCAAGACGCTGCACGAAATCGGTGCCTACACCACCCTGGAAATTCTGCTCAACGCTTTCTGCGGTGCCGCACTGGAGCAACACAATGGTCGAACGCCGTCCTTCAAAAGCCGACGGGTCCTCGACCTGCTGGGCAACAATGCGCCCGATCCGAACGGCCCACTGCACAACTCGTTCCTGCGCATGATCGATTTCATCGCTGGCATGACCGATAGTTACGCCAGCCATATGGCTCTCGAAATGACGGGACGCTCCAGCCACTGACAACTATTGATCGATCGGCTATTACCCCTCCGGTAATGGCCGTTCAGTCCTGAAGGTCAAAAAACTTTCAATGAATACCGAATTCCCCTACAGCATCTGTCGAGTGCACTGATCGAACGTGCGGTTTTGACAGGAAACAATCACGCCTATCGGTTCCGATAGAAGAAGCGTGAATAATATGATGGACGACAGTCTGCGCATCATGCTGGTGGAAGATCACCCATTTCAGCTCAAGGCTACTCAATGCCTGCTTGAGAGTTACGGCTTCATTCATTTAACCACCAGTGACTGTGCCACGGGCGCATTGCAACACATGCTCAGGGCAGAACAGCCGTTCGATATTTTGTTATGCGATCAGTGCCTACCCGAAGTATCCGGTATTGACCTGATAAAAATTGCCAGTCATCAGGGAATGATCAAGCAGGCAATACTTTTAAGTAGCCTGACATCTACCGAACTGAGCGAACTTGAAAGGATGGCATTCCTCAATGGATTGCCATTACTTGGCTGCTTGATAAAACCTTTGAAACAATGCGAACTGAGACACCTATTGAAACTTATTCCATAACCCTTCGAACAGGCGCAGATGAAAAATCTGTGACCTGCAAATTTTCGTCTGATCGCCATAATTAAACAGCAACACTAATTGCGCCAACCGCACCAAAAACCAGTTGACACGTAAGTAATTTCTTTTTCGCGTGTAGGAACTTTCCTATATTGCCATGACGGACCCGTCAGTTCATACGGCACCTCAACTATCTGAGCTAAGGTGCGCGCTTTATCTGAGCTCGCATGGGATTTGATTATGAACTCCGTTTTTATCGTCGACGATCACCCTGTCATCCGCCTTGCCGTTCGCATGTTGCTTGAGCACGAGGGCTTCAAAGTCGTCGGTGAAACCGATAATGGTGTCGATGCCATGCAGATGGTGCGTGAATGCATGCCCGACCTGGTCATTCTCGACATCAGCATTCCCAAACTGGATGGCCTTGAAGTGCTGACCCGTTTCAACGCCATGCATACACCCCCGAGAATCCTGATATTGACCGCGCAATGCCCGACACTGTTCGGTATACGCTGCATGCAATCCGGCGCCTCGGGATATGTTTGTAAACAGGAAGAACTGAGCGAACTGGTGAGCGCCATTAAAGCGGTACTGTCAGGTTATAACTATTTTCCCAGTGAAGCCTTGAACCCTACCCGTGGTGACGAAGCGCGGTGCGCAGAACTCGAACTGTTCAAGTCAGTCAATGACAGGGAGCTCATGGTCATGCAACTTTTTGCACAAGGTCGCAATAACAAGGAAATCGCCAAGGGCATGTTCCTCAGCAACAAAACGGTCAGCACTTATAAAAAACGACTCATGCAAAAACTCAAGGCCAAATCACTGGTTGAACTCATCGAGATGGCAAAACGTAACTCGTTAGTGTGAGGCACAGGATGCCCAGTCGCTTGAAGGACTATCTGCTGATCATGATCACAAGCTTGTGCCTGTGCACCCCGCTGCACGCCGCCCAGGCCTCTGAGCAACTCACCTTGCTCGGTCGTTCAGCCCCCCTGCACCTGAAAGTCGAGCTGGATCAATCACAGCGACATTGGGCCCGAGGTAAACAGGAACTGATCCTGGGTACTTCAGCACCCGACTATCCCCCCTTCGACCTGACCAGCAGCGGTCATGACTACGAAGGTTTTACTGCGGACTACGCGGGCATTCTTGGCAAGGTCCTTGACCTGCCCATCAAGGTCCGGCGCTTCAACTCCCGGGGAGCTGCAATCGAAGCACTCGAAAACGGCGAGGTAGACCTGCTGGGCACCGCCAACGGATTCGAGGCGAGCAATGACCACATCGCGCTTTCCAGGCCCTATGCGGTAGATCAACCGGTCCTGGTGACACGTGAAGGCGAAACCCGCACGCTCAATGATGGGCTGTCCGGGTTGCGGCTGAGCATGCTTTATCACTACTTGCCCCTGGAGGAGGTAAAGGCCCTGTATCCGAAGGCAATCATCACGTCCTACCCCTCCTACCAGAACGCGATCAATGCCGTTGCTTTCGGCCAGGCCGATGTTTTTCTCGGTGACACCGTTTCAACCCACTACATGATTAACAAGGGCTATCTGAACAACATTCGCATGGCCAGTTTCGGCAAGCACGAAGCCCATGGTTTCAGCTTTGCGGTGCACAAGACCAATCCACAACTGCTCGACATCATCAACACGACGCTCAAGGCTATCCCCGCCAGCGAACGGGAAAACATCGCCAAGCGCTGGAGCGCCGGGAGCGATATCCTGCTCACCGACCAGAAACTGGAGCTCAGTTACAATGAGGAGCACTGGCTGGCGCAACATCCGGTGGTCCGGGTGGTCGTCAATGAGGCCTATGCGCCACTGACTTTTTTTGACAGTGCCGGCAACTTTCGCGGAATTGCCGCTGATCTGCTCGAGTTGATCAGGTTGCGTACCGGCCTGCGCTTCGATATTCAGCGCAGCCGCAGCGACAGCGACATGATCGAGCTGATCAAGACCGGTCAGGCCGACCTGATCGCCGCGCTGCTCCCCAGCGCGAAACGGGATAACTTGCTGAACTTTACCCGTCCCTACCTGCAGAACTCCTACGTCCTGTTGACACGCAAGGCGCACGACAGTCCGGCGAACCTTGCCCAGCTCAAGGGCAAGAGCCTGGCAATTGCCCGAGGCAATCCCCTGGTCGAGTATCTGCGCCGCGAGTTCCCGCAGATCCGGTTGATCAAGACCCCGGACACCTTCAGTGCCGTAGAAATGCTCGCCGAAGGCCGGGTGGAAGGCGCAGTGAATTCGTTGGTGATCGCCAATTACTTCATCGCCTCGCAACTGTTCGAAACCGATCTGCAAATCAGTACCACCATCGGCACCCGGCAGGCGGCGTTCTCCCTGGCAACCGGGCGCGATGCCAAGGAACTCAATGACATCCTCAACAAGGCACTGTTGAGCATCGCGCCACAGGAACTGGGCGTCATCAATAACCGTTGGCGCGGCTATTCGGCTTCCTCGCAAAGTACCTGGCGCAATTATCAACGGATCTTCTATCAGATCGTCATCGGCGCGGGGTTACTGTTGTTGATCTCCGTGACCTGGAACGCCTACATGCGGCGCCAGATCAATCAACGCAGGGCGGCCGAGCGAGCGCTGAACGATCAATTGGAATTCATGGGTTCATTGGTCAATGGCACGCCTCATCCAATTTATGTACGTGATCGTCAAGGACTGCTGCAAAGTTGCAATGACAGTTACCTGCGAACCTTCAATACCAAACGCGAAGACGTGATCGGCAAAAGCGTGATCCAGGGCACCCTGGGCAACGCTTTCGAAGCTCGGGAGTACCAGGTCGACTACCAGCGTGTCGTGACCGAGGGCACGCCCATGATCCTTGACCGTGCGCTGCACATTGGCGACCGCCGGTTGACGATCTATCACTGGATTCTCCCGTACCGTGACTCAAGCGGTGAGGTCCAGGGCATCATTGGTGGCTGGATCGACATCAGCGAACGGCGGCAATTGCTCGATGACCTGCGTTGTGCCAAGGAACGTGCCGACGAAGCGAACCGGGCCAAGAGTACGTTCCTGGCAACCATGAGTCATGAAATTCGCACCCCGATGAATGCCGTCATCGGCATGCTCGAACTGACGCTCAAACGCATCGAACTCCAGCACCCGGATCGTCCCGCCATTGATGTGGCCTACCACTCGGCGAGGGACCTGCTGGAACTGATCGGGGACATCCTCGATATTGCCCGCATCGAGTCCGGACACCTGAGCCTGAACCCGGAACGGGTCAATCCAGAGGAACTCGTGGCGTCGGTGGCGCGTATTTTCGATGGACTGGCGCGACAGAAGGGACTCGAATTGCAATTGGAATTCAATCCGGCCAACCCGACGATCGACGTGTTGCTCGATCCCCTGCGCTTCAAGCAGGTGTTGTCGAACCTGGTCAGCAATGCCATCAAGTTTACCGAGCACGGCCAGGTCAGGATTATTGTCGCACTGCACCTGACCGAAGAACCCAACCAGGTTCAAATGCTGCTGCTGGTCGAAGACACTGGCCCGGGAATCAGCCATGAGGATCAACAACGCCTGTTCGAACCTTTCGCCCAGGCCGGAAATGCAGCTCAGTCGGCCAGGGGGGGTGCCGGGCTTGGCCTGGTAATCAGCCGCAGCCTGTGTGAGATGATGAACGGCAGCCTGCAGTTGAGCAGCCAGCCTTGCGTCGGTACCCGGGTGAGGATTTCATTGCCGTTACCCACACTGCCTCGCCAATCACGGGAGCAAATAGCTGAGCCCACCATCCACTGCGCCACGGTCCCATTGAATGTGCTGGTGGTCGACGACCACGCGGCCAATCGTTTGCTGATGTGCCAGCAGCTGGAGTTTCTGGGCCATCGATTCAGCGTCGCGGCAGATGGCCAGGCTGGCTTGGACGCATGGAAATCCGACACATTTGACCTGGTGATCGCCGATTGCAACATGCCGGTCATGAACGGATACGAACTGGCCCAAGCCATTCGTCGACATGAACAGCACACACAATTGCCACGCTGCACCCTCCTGGGCTTTACCGCCAATGCTCAACCGGAAGAGATTCAACGGTGCAAACAGGCCGGGATGGACGACTGCCTGTTCAAGCCGCTGTCCCTGGCCGCCCTGGGTCAATGGGTCAAGGGCATCCAGCCCGCGGCCGCCGCACCAGCCTTCAGCCAGCAAGGCTTGCATGTGTTGACGGGTGGCAATCCGACGTTAAACCTGCGCCTGCTGACCGAACTGCTGAACAGTAGCCGCCTGGATCGACAGGGCCTGCAAGCGCTGTCAGGCACACAGGAACCACAGGCATTTCTCGACATTGCCCATAGAATCAAGGGCGCCGCCCGAATCGTCCAGGCCACTCGGTTGATCGACAGCTGCGAGGCGCTCGAGGCTGCCGGCCATGCCCCCTTCTCCCCCGAGAAAGTAAGCGAATGCTGCGACGCCGTAGAGCGCGCCTTGCTCGAACTGGAGCAGGCATTGCTGCAACAAATCGAGCAAAACGCCCCCTGCACAGTGAGCGAGCCTTAACTATGCTTGGACGCGGAGCAGTGTGTTAACCATCACGGAGTGACCTGCATGCCCAGCCCACTGCGTCCGGATCAACGCCGTTTTCCCCTGCACGTTCATATCAGCGTGATGTTCACTTGCCTGCTGTTGCTGACCGGGATCGTGCTGGGCATTTTCAACTATCAGCAAACCACGCAAATCATTCTGTCGAGCAGTGAAAAACTGTTCAGTCGAATTGAGCAGGACGTGCGCCTGGACCTGCACGCCACCTATGAACCGATTCGGCACCTGCTGAGCCTGTTGACGCATACCCCTGCCACCCAGGCGCTCGATTTGCAGCAGCGCCTGGCGTTGCTACTGCCCTTCAGTCAGTCACTCCAGGACAACCCCGACCTGGCTTCGCTGTACGTGGGGTACGACACCGGTGACTTCTTCATGGTTCGCCCGCTGCGCACCCCAGATCAGAAGGCGTTACTCAAGGCCCCGGATACCGCGGCCTACCAGGTCTGGAGTATCGAGCGAAACAGCAGCGGCCAGGCCCATTCGCAATCCTTGTTTTTTGATCGGGACCTGACGCTCGTCAGCCGTCAGGACAACCCTGAAGAAACCTACGATCCGCGTGGCCGCGCCTGGTTTATCAGCGCCAGCCAAAACGCTGACCAGATCACCACCGAACCCTACGTTTTTTTCTCGACCCACAATGTCGGTACCACCCTGGCACGGCGCAGCGGCGAGCATGCCGTACTCGCTGCCGACCTGACCCTGGCCGAGCTTTCGGCCACACTGGCCAAACATGTGGTGACGCCCGCTACCGAGATCGTGCTGTTCGACGCGCAAGGCAATGCCATCGCTTATCCCGACAGCCGTCGCCTGATCGTTGACGATCAAACCGCCCACCTGAGCAAGGCCGCCGACCTCAGTCCCGCCCTGCAGGCGCTGCTCAGTACACCTGCGCCGGGTAATCGCCTGACTGCCATGGGCCGTCAATGGATTGTTGCGCGTAGCCGCATGCAGGAAGGCGGCCCCCAGGGGCTGCAACTGGCAATGCTGATACCTGAAGATGAACTGCTCGTCGATGCCTACCGCATGCGCTGGCAAGGCGCACTGATTACCCTGGCGACCCTGCTGCTGTGCGTACCACTGGGTTGGCTGACGTCCAGGATCCTGGTCAAGCCCCTGCGCTCCCTCGTGCAGGAAGCGGATGCCATTCGCAGTTTCGATTTCAACTTTCCGGCCACACGCCGCTCTCCGGTACTTGAGGTCGACCAGCTAAGCCTTTCCATGGAGCGTATGAAAGATACCCTGGCAAGCTTTTTCCAGATCACAGACAGCCTGAGCGCCGAGACCCGGTTTGCCCCATTGCTGGAGCGGGTGCTGTTTGAAACGGTAAGGATCGGCCGGGCCCAGGCTGGCCTGATCTACCTGCGCGAAGGGGATGGCGACCTCATGGAACCCCAGGGCCTGGTGATCAACGACACCGCACACGCCCTGTCTTCATTCGACCTTCGCGCACACGCATTCAAGGACACAGACAGCCCCGCCTGGCTGCAGCAGCTGTCGACAGCCGACAACGTTGTCACCCACCTGGGCTTCGAACAGGCGGGGGATCTCCAAAAAGTCCTGCTGGCAATGGCCTGTCCCCGCGTTCACCTGATCGGCATCCGCTTGCACAATCGTCACAACGAAACCGTCGGCCTGTTGGTGTTTCTGCTGGCCGACAGCGGCAACCAGAGCGACCTGGACAAACTGCGTCCCGACCGCATTGCATTCCTGCAGGCGGTGTCCGGTGCCGCCGCTGTGAGTATTGAAAGCCATCGCTTGCAGGACCGGCAAAAAAAGCTGCTGGACGCCTTCATCAAGCTGCTGGCCGGTGCGATAGATGCCAAGAGCCCCTATACCGGTGGCCATTGCCAACGAGTTCCGGCGCTGACGTTGATGCTCGCCCAGGCCGCAGCAGCCAGCCAGGACCCGGCTTTCAGCGGCTACCAGCCTACGGACGATGAGTGGGAGGCGCTGCACATAGCCGCCTGGCTGCACGACTGCGGCAAAGTGACAACCCCGGAATACGTCGTCGACAAAGCCACCAAGCTCGAAACCCTGAACGACCGCATCCACGAAATACGCACCCGCTTCGAAGTGCTCAAGCGCGATGCCTGGATCAACTATTGGCAAGCCATTGCCCAAGGTGGCGATGAGCAGCCCCTGGCGCAACAGCGCGATGCCACTTTGGCGGAACTCGATGACGATTTCGCCTTCATCGCCCGCTGCAACCTCGGCGGCGAGACCATGGCCGAAGCCGATCTGCAACGCCTGCGCAGTATCGGTCAACGCACCTGGACGCGGACCCTGGATGACCGCCTGGGAGTTTCCTGGGAGGAGAACCAGCGCCAGGCACGCACGCACGCACCGACGCTGCCCGTCTGCGAGACGTTGCTGGCGGACCGGCCCGAGCATCTGTTCGAACGCGCCGAAGCCGAAGTGATTGCCGAGGATAATCCCTGGGGTTTCAAGCTCGATGTCCCGCATTACAAGTACAACCGCGGCGAACTCTACAACTTGAGCATTACCCGAGGCACCCTGACACGCGAAGAGCGCTACATCATCAACCACCACATGGTGCAGACGATTCTGATGCTCAACCACCTGCCCTTCCCCGAGCATCTGGGCAACGTAGCGGAGATCGCCGGCGGTCACCACGAAAAAATGGACGGCACGGGTTATCCGAAACGCTTGAAGCGTGAGCAGATGAGCCTGCCGGCGCGGATGATGGCGATTGCCGATATCTTCGAGGCGCTGACCGCCGCCGACCGCCCCTACAAGAAAGCCAAGACCCTGAGTGAAGCGCTGGGCATCATGGCCAACATGTGCCGGGATGCCCACATCGACCCACAGTTGTTCGAACTGTTCATCAACGCGCAGATTTATCTGCAGTACGCCCGGCGCTTCCTCGACCCACAACAGGTCGATGCAGTGGATGCGCCAAGCCTGCTGGTCAAGGCAGGCTTGAGAGCGTGATCAGCAGTCGGTCAGGCGCAGGAAAATAGCGGCCAATTGCTCGATGCCCGCTTGATCCTGCGCGGTGAAACGCGCCAGTTGGGGGCTGTCGAGATCGAGCACGCCGATCAGGCGACCGTCCTTGACCAAGGGCACGACCAGTTCGCTGTTCGACGCACTGTCGCAGGCGATATGCCCGGCAAACGCGTGCACGTCTTCGACTCGCTGGGTTTGCAAGGTCGCCGCCGCCGTCCCGCACACGCCCCGGCCGAACGGAATCCGCACGCAGGCGATTTGCCCCTGGAACGGACCCAGCACCAGCTCCCCCTCACGATTGAGGTAGAACCCGGCCCAGTTCAAGCCCTCGAGTTGATTGAACAGGAACGCCGAAAACTGAGCGGCGTTGGCAATGAAATCACGCTCATCCGCCAGCAAGGACTCCAGCTGCGCGTGCAGCATGCCATAGCCCTCGAGGCCCTGGCCGCTCTTTTGTAAATCGATCATGCCTTGTGCTCCAACAGTTTCAGCCCCACCCAATAGCGGGCAAATTGATACGCGCAACGTCCGTTGCGATTGCCCCGGCCCGTGGCCCAGCGCACCGCAAGGATGTCCAGCTCTTCGGTGCGTTGCCACGGCAGGCCTGCCCTGTCGGCCAATTGACCGATCCAGTGTTCGACCACATCGAGGAAGTGCTCCTGGGTGAACGGATAGAACGATAGCCACAACCCGAAGCGATCCGACAGGGCGATCTTGTCTTCCACTGCCTCGCTGGGGTGCAATTCACCATCGACCCGTTTCCAGTTTTCGTTATCGCTTTCCTTTTCCGGCACCAGGTGTCGACGGTTGGAGGTGGCGTACAGCAACACGTTGTCCGGTGCCTGTTCGAGCGAACCGTCGAGAACGCTTTTGAGCACGCGATAATCGCCCTCGCCTGACTCGAACGACAGGTCATCGCAGAACAATACGAAACGCTGCGGTAGCTTGGCGAGCTGCTCGACCACCCGCGGTAAGTCCGCCAGGTGATCACGCTCGATTTCGATCAGGCGCAGACCAGCCTCGGCGTGCTCAGCCAGCAAGGCGCGCACCAGCGACGATTTGCCAGTGCCACGCGAACCCCAGAGCAGGGCGTGGTTGGCCGGCATGCCATCGAGGAACTGGCGGGTATTTCGTCCCAGTTGCTCCACCTGGCGGTCGACGCCGATGAGGTCGCTCAGACGCATGTCCAGGCTGACCTGCAGTGGCAGCAGAAAACCGCTGCGCCCCTCACGCTGCCAGCGCGCAGCCAGGCAATGGGTCCAGTCGATGGCTTGCCGAGGGGTGGGCAACAACGGTTCGATACGGGCCAGAACGGCATCGGCACGTTCAAGAAAAGCATTTAATCGGGAATCCACGTCTTCTCCTCGGGCACGTTCACAGTAATGATGTCGATACAGCAACGAAATACAGCGTTCGATGAACGGTCAACCGCCCTGTAGCGGGGCTCGCGGGATCACCCTGCATGATCGACTATGCTTGAGCAGCGAAGGAAAACGGAAGTGATTCAACACCCCATGGACATCAAGTTCACCAACCGGCTGTCTTACAAACAAGCGCGGCTCACCGTGCTGGTCGGTTTTGTTCTGGGTATGCTGCTCAGCGTGCTGCAAATAGGCATCGATTATGCCAGTGAAGACGCCTCCATCAACCGCGAAATCCTGTCTTTACTCGAAATCAGTCACAACCCCGCCTCGCGCATCGCCTACAACATCGACGCCGAACTCGCCCAGGAACTGACCTTGGGCCTGTTGCGCTCACCTGCGATCGTCGGAGCGAAGCTGACAGACAACAACGGCAGTATCCTGGCCAAGGTCAAGCGTCCAGGCCTGCAAAGCGACTATCGGGTCTTGAGTGACCTTCTGTTCGGGGCCAACAGGCAGTTCGAAGACCGCCTGTACCTGGATCATTTGCCCAGCGAATCCCTGGGTACCCTGCAATTGGACGTCGACACTTACTCGTTCGGCTACCGATTCCTGCGGCGGGCCGAGGTAACCCTGATCAATGGTTTCGCCCGCAGCCTGCTCCTGAGCGGTATCCTGCTGGCGCTGTTCTACGTGATGCTGACCAAGCCGTTGGTGCGGGTCATCCGCGAACTCAGTGGCCGCGATCCGCGCAGCGCGGAGCCGACCTCCCTGGAATGTCCGGCGGGGCATGCCAACGATGAAATCGGCGTACTGGTGAAAGTCGCCAACCAGCAATTCGAAAACATCGCCACCGAAATCCAGCAGCGACGCAACGCCGAAAACCGTCTGACCGACTATCTTGGCCAGCTGGAAAACATCGTTTCGGCACGCACCACCGAACTCAAGACCATCAACGCCCGGCTCAGTCAGTCCAACCAGGAGCTGGAAGTCGCGCGCAGTACCGCCCTGGACATGGCCGAAGCGCGTTCAGTGTTCCTGGCCAACATGAGCCACGAAATTCGCACACCCCTCAATGGCCTGCTGGGCATGATCGCGCTGTCGCTGGACGGCCCGCTGTCTGCCGAGCAACAGCAACAGCTGGCCATCGCCCATGACTCGGGCAAAGTGCTGGTGGAGTTGCTCAACGATATTCTCGACCTGTCGAAATTCGATGCCGGCCAGCTCGAACTCGAGCACATCCCGTTCGACCTTGGTTCGCTGGTCGAAGACACGGCCAACCTGCTGTCGCAGAACGCCGCACCGAGTGTCGAACTGACCTGCCTGATCGATCCGGACTTTCCTGCGCTGGTGCTCGGCGATCCGACACGGGTCCGGCAGATCGTCAGTAATCTGCTGTCCAATGCGCTCAAGTTCACCCGTTTTGGCCGGGTCGATGTGCGTCTGTCGACCTACCAGGATGGCGTCAGCATCGAAGTCTGCGACACCGGCATTGGCATCCCCCGGGATGCTCAGGTGAAGATCTTCAAGCCCTTCACCCAGGCCGGGGCCGGGATCACCCGACAATTTGGCGGCACCGGGTTGGGTTTGGCCCTGACCCACAACTTGTGTGAAGCCATGCAAGGCCGGCTAACCATCAGTTCTGAACCCGGTTTCGGCAGCCAGTTCTGCGCGCAACTGCCCCTGCCCAGTCACACCCGGGCACTGGCCCCGGCTCCCCTGCAGGGCAAGGTCATCGCGATTACCGCCGCCAGCAGCGGTCTGGCGGAACTGCTGAGCCGTGTATTGCCCGGGTGGGGGCTCGATTATCAGCAACGGTCGATCGATGATCCATTGCTCGGCCTGAACCCCGATGTTCTGATCACCGACTGCCCCGAGTGCCTGTTCAACCTGCGCCCTACCGTCGGTGCGCCCATCCTGCTGGTGACCGCTTACGGCAGCTTCATGCCCAGCGAACAAGTCAGCGCCCTCGCCCCCCTGCAGCAGCAGGCGCGCCCACTGGCACGCAATGCGCTGTATCAGACTTTGCGACGAATCTTGCTGGCGCAAACCGACACCCCCATCGATACCCGCGTCGATAGCCACGTCCCGCAGCGACGTGCGCGAGTGCTGCTGGTGGAGGACAACCCGGTCAACCAACTGGTGGCCAAGGGCATGCTGGGTAAACTCGGTTGCGACGTGATTGTCGCCGCGCACGGAGCCGAGGCGCTGGATCAATTGGAAGGCCGCGACTTCGATCTGGTGCTGATGGATTGCAATATGCCGGTCATGGACGGCTATGAAGCCAGTCGGCAAATCCGTCGCAGTGGTCGGTGGCCGCAACTGCCCATCGTCGCCCTGACCGCCAACGCCATGTCCGAAGAACGCGAACGCTGCCGTGCGGCGGGCATGAGCGACTACCTGGCCAAACCTTTCCGCCGGGAAGAGCTTGCCGCCCTGCTGGACGTTTGGATACCAGCTACGACAACGCCTTGATTTGCCCCAGCAAGTGGTCAAGGCCGTCGCGCAGGTCATTCAGCCGATCCAGATCCACACCGCTGTCGCATAACAGGCGGGCCTTGAGCGGCCCGACCTGATCACGCAATGCGGTGCCCTTGGGCGACAAGCTCAGGTGTACCTCGCGCTCATCGCGCGCCGAGCGCTGACGCTGAACCAGTTGCAACTGTTCAAGACGCTTGAGCAGGGGCGTCAGCGTACCGGAGTCCAACGCCAGGCGCTCACCCAGCGCCTTGACCGTCGGCTGCTCCGGGGCAACCGCCTGCCATTCCCACAACACCAGCATCGCCAGGTACTGCGGATAAGTCAGGCCCAACTGATCGAGCATCGGCTTGTAGGCGCGAATGACCGCGCGGGACGCCGCATACAGTTTGAAGCAGAGCTGGCTGTCGAGGCTCAGCGAGTCGACGGACAAGCTGTTCATTTGAGCAGTGCTTCGATCTCACCGCTCAAGTCCTGCGGCTTGGTCGCTGGTGCGAAGCGCTTGACCAGCTGGCCGTCCTTGCCGATCAGGAATTTGGTGAAATTCCACTTGATACCTTGGGAACCGAGCACACCCGGTGCACGCTTTTTCAACTGCACAAACAAGGGATGGGCGCCGTCGCCATTGACTTCAATCTTTTTGAACAGCGGGAAACTGACACCGTAGTTCAGCTCGCAGAACTCGCTGATCGCCCCTTCGTTGCCCGGTTCCTGCTTGCCGAATTGATTGCAGGGGAAGCCAAGCACCACCAGGCCTTGATCCTTGTAGGTCTGCCACAGTTCCTCAAGGCCTTTGTATTGCGGGGTGAAACCGCATTTGCTGGCGGTGTTGACCACCAATACCGCCTTGCCGGCGAAATCCGCCAAGGTTTTTTGTTCGCCCTTGATGGTGGTGCAAGGGATGCTCAGGAGGTTGTCGCTCATGATCGAGGCACTCGAAAAGGGGTGATGCGACAAACATAGCGAGCAATTGAATTGTGTGCAATCTAATAAATCCCACCTGCCCCTCAATCCACACTCAATCCCTGTAGGAGCTGCCGCAGGCTGCGATCTTTTGATCTTGATCTTTCGCGATTGAGAGAAAAAACAAAGATCAAAAGATCGCAGCCTGCGGCAGCTCCTACAGGGTTCGCGTTACGAGCGGGGTACCAGGTCCAGGCACACCGAGTTGATGCAGTAACGCAGGCCGGTTGGCGGCGGGCCATCCGGGAATACGTGGCCCAGGTGCGCGTCACATTTGGCGCAGACCACTTCGGTGCGGATCATGCCGTGGCTGACATCACGAATCTCGGTCATGGCGCTATCGCCGATCGGCGCATAAAAGCTTGGCCAGCCACAGCCGGAATCGAACTTGGTGCTGGAATCGAACAACGGCTCGCTACAGCAGATGCAGTGGTAGATACCGTCGGTCTTGGTGCCGTTGTACTTGCCGGAAAACGGGCGTTCGGTGCCCTTGAGGCGGCAAACGTTGTACTGCTCGGGATCGAGCATGGCTTTCCATTCTTCCAGGGTTTTTTCCAACTTTTCCATCATCACACCTCAGCAACTGAAAAAGCCCGATCTGTACCTTTTCCACGGATCGGGCGGCACGTATGATTGCGCCTCGTCAAACGCCAGTCTGGCAGCCAGACCACGCGCATTCAAACGGATTTATGGGTGCTGCCTCTCAAGGCGTCAGGCCTGTGTGATTACGCAGGATTCCCAGCACGGTTGTCCACACACCGCCTGGATCGTTCATTTTCGGGAACACATCGCCATGCAGGTCAGCAAATCGAACAAGCTCGCCAACGTCTGCTACGACATTCGCGGCCCAGTGCTCAAGCACGCCAAACGCCTGGAAGAGGAAGGCCATCGCATCCTCAAGCTGAACATCGGCAACCCGGCGCCCTTTGGTTTCGAAGCGCCGGACGAAATCCTTCAGGACGTGATCCGCAATCTGCCCACCGCCCAGGGCTACAGCGACTCCAAGGGCCTGTTCAGCGCGCGCAAGGCCGTGATGCAGTACTACCAGCAAAAGCAGGTGGAAGGCGTCGGCATTGAAGACATCTACCTGGGCAACGGCGTTTCCGAGCTGATCGTGATGTCGATGCAGGCCCTGCTCAACAACGGCGACGAAGTGCTGGTACCGGCGCCCGACTACCCGTTGTGGACCGCCGCGGTAAGCCTCTCGGGCGGCAACCCGGTGCATTACCTGTGCGACGAGCAAGCCAACTGGTGGCCGGACCTGGCGGACATCAAGGCCAAGATCACCCCGAACACCAAGGCACTGGTGATCATCAACCCGAACAACCCGACCGGTGCGGTGTACTCCAAAGAAGTCCTGCTGGGCATGCTGGAGCTGGCCCGCCAGCACAACCTGGTGGTGTTTTCCGACGAAATCTACGACAAGATCCTGTACGACGACGCCGTGCACATCTGCACCGCGTCTTTGGCGCCGGACCTGCTGTGCCTGACCTTCAACGGCCTGTCCAAGTCCTATCGAGTGGCCGGTTTCCGTTCCGGCTGGATCGCCATTTCCGGACCGAAACACCACGCCCAGAGCTACATCGAAGGCATCGACATGCTGGCTAACATGCGCCTGTGCGCCAACGTGCCGAGCCAGCACGCGATCCAGACTGCACTGGGTGGCTATCAAAGCATCAACGACCTGGTGCTGCCGCCAGGGCGCCTGCTGGAGCAGCGTAACCGCACCTGGGAACTGCTCAACGACATTCCTGGCGTGAGCTGCGTCAAACCGATGGGCGCACTGTATGCGTTCCCGCGGATCGACCCGAAGGTCTGCCCGATCCACAACGACGAAAAATTCGTCCTCGACCTGCTGCTCTCGGAGAAGCTGCTGGTGGTGCAAGGCACGGCGTTCAACTGGCCATGGCCCGACCACTTCCGCGTCGTGACCCTGCCGCGCGTCGATGACCTGGACATGGCCATCGGACGCATTGGCAATTTCCTCAAATCCTATCGCCAATAAGCAGCCAGTCACCGTGCGATACCAAAAACATCGCACGGTGATTCATTCTGCAACATATGCTCGCGCCCTACCCGTGACCTCACTCCCGATGCCCGTGCACGACCCCATTGCCTGGTCACATCGAGTAACGACGGGCACTTTGTTGCCGGTTGGCTGGCAAATCACTTTGCCATCCCTTGTCAGAAATGCCCTGCAAACAGCTACGCTATTGCTGTAGGACACAGTTTGAAATAGTCACTCGGTTGAATACCCCGTTGCGGCACCTTATATACCCCGCAGTACGCTACATCTTTAGCTTGAGGAGATTTCTACAACCATGATGCGCATCCTGCTGTTCTTGGCCACTAACCTGGCGGTCGTGCTGATTGCCAGCATCACCCTGAGCCTTTTCGGCTTCAACGGGTTCATGGCGGCCAATGGGGTTGATCTCAACCTCAATCAGCTGCTGATTTTCTGTGCGGTCTTCGGTTTTGCCGGTTCCCTGTTCTCGCTGTTCATCTCCAAGTGGATGGCGAAGATGAGCACCAGCACCCAAATCATCAGCCAGCCACGCACGCGTCACGAGCAATGGCTGCTGCAAACGGTCGAGCAACTGTCCCGCGAAGCCGGGATCAAGATGCCGGAAGTCGGGATCTTCCCGGCCTATGAGGCGAACGCGTTTGCCACCGGCTGGAACAAGAACGACGCACTGGTCGCGGTCAGCCAGGGCCTGCTGGAGCGTTTCTCGCCGGATGAAGTGAAAGCCGTCCTGGCCCACGAAATCGGCCACGTGGCCAATGGCGACATGGTGACCCTGGCCTTGATCCAGGGCGTAGTGAACACCTTCGTGATGTTCTTCGCACGGATCATCGGCAACTTTGTCGACAAGGTGATCTTCAAGAACGAAGAAGGCCAGGGCATTGCCTACTACATAGCCACCATTTTCGCCGAACTGGTCCTGGGTATCCTGGCCAGTGCCATCGTCATGTGGTTCTCGCGCAAGCGCGAATTCCGCGCGGACGAAGCCGGTGCACGCCTGGCCGGTACCAACGCGATGATTGGCGCACTGCAACGCCTGCGCGCGGAACAGGGCCTGCCGGTGCATATGCCTGACACCCTGAATGCCTTCGGCATCAACGGTGGCATCAAACAGGGCTTCGCCCGCATGTTCATGAGCCACCCGCCGCTGGAAGAGCGTATCGACGCACTGGCGCGTCGTCGCGGCTGAACGCTGGCGATATAAACAAGAAGGCCCGCAATGATGCGGGCCTTTTTTTGCCTGCTGATTTATACGGCGCTCATCAGGGCCCCTTCGCGGGCAAGCCCGCTCCCACAGTTGGCCGAGTTATCAAGATGAATGAGGTCTAATGTGGGAGCGGGCTTGCCCGCGAAGGGGCCGGCACTGGCGGCTACAACCTATCGGCTGGAAACCCGATACACCCGCTCTTCAAGCCGCGTAACGCCTGCCTCCAGAAATTTGCCGCTCTCGCTCAACACATCCTGGTCTTCGAGGGTCTTCAGCGTCCACGAAGCACCGAACAACCGCTGCACTTCTTCATCGAGCACGGCAAAAGGCGGCCCCTCCATTTGCGCCTGGTCGTAGTCCAGGGTAATCAACAACCCGTTGGAGCCCTTGGGCAGGATCCGCGTCAAATGAGCTGCATAGCGCTCACGCATTGGCGCGGGCAACGCAATCAATGCGGCTCGATCATAGACGGCCGAGCAGTCGGCGACATCGCCTGGCGTCAGATCGAAGAAATCGCCACACCACAGCTCGATGGAACCTGCGCGATATACCTTGAAAGGTCCTTGTTCATCCACTGCTGGATCAAATTGATGCTCGCTGAAGAAATCCTCGACAGCCTTTTCCGACAGTTCGATCCCCAGCACCTCATGGCCTCGCTGCGCCAGCCACAGCAGGTCCAGGCTCTTGCCGCATAACGGCACCAGTACGCGAGCGCCCTCCTCCAGGCCCAGCGCCGGCCAGAATCGCTGGAGATACGGGTTCACTTGCGGCAAGTGAAAACCGATCTGATTCGATTTCCATTTTTTGTGCCAAAACTCCGGCTGCATAAATAACCCCAAAATTCGATCAAAACACCCTAAAACTTATATTAGATTTAGATCAATGATCTGACAGAAGATGGCTCTATCTTAACTCTCAGGAGCTCATCCATGTTCCCCAGCCTCTACATATCCCATGGTTCGCCAATGCTGGCCCTTGAACCTGGCGCCAGTGGGCCGGCCCTCGCTCGCCTGGCGACAGAGATGCCCAGGCCAGACGCTATCGTGATTGTCTCTGCGCATTGGGAAAGCGATGAACTGCTGGTCGGCGGCAACCCGCAGCCGGACACCTGGCATGACTTTGGCGGTTTTCCACGGGCCCTGTTCGAGGTGCAATACCCGGCCCCCGGCAACCCCGACCTGGCCGCACAGGTGGTCAATATGTTACAGGCCAACGCCCTTCCTGCCCGCATCGACAGCACTCGACCGTTCGATCATGGTGTCTGGGTGCCGCTGTCGTTGATGTATCCGCAGGCCGATATCCCGATTGTTCAGGTTTCACTGCCTACCCGAGGCGGTCCCGCGCTACAGGCCCGCGTTGGCAAGGCCCTGAGCGGCTTGCGTGAACAGGGCGTGCTGTTGATCGGTTCCGGCAGCATTACTCACAACCTGCGAGAGCTGGACTGGCATGCCGGCCCCGAGAGCGTACAACCCTGGGCCAAGGTATTTCGCGACTGGATGATCGACAAGCTGGCGGCCAACGATGAAGCCGCCTTGCACGACTATCGCCGGCAAGCACCGAACGCGGTGCGTAACCATCCCAGCGATGAACATCTGTTGCCGTTGTACTTTGCCCGCGGTGCCGGGGGCCCATTCAGTATTGCCCACCAGGGATTCACCCTGGGCGCGCTGGGCATGGACATCTACCGTTTCGGATAAGGGCCAGAGCCTGCGGCGGCCAGGTTCAAGCCACATCGACCCCCACATGGATCGCATCGTGGCGCCAAAACTCCAGGTCACAATCGATCAGCCGCCCATGCTGATCGTAATTGACCCGGGCGATGCGCAGTCCAGGACTGCCCACCGACACCCGCAAAGCGGCCGCCGCGTCTGCCGACAACGCCGTTGGCACAATCTCGAAGCGCACCCGCCCGTAATGCAGGTCGTAGTGCCGCGCATACAGCTCGGTGATCGACTGATTCAGGTCGAAATCCAGAATGCCAGGAAAATACTGCGGATTGAGATAGTGCTCCACGTACAGCACCAGTCGCCCATCGATGCGCCGCGAACGACAGATCTGAATCACGCTCGACAATGCTGGCAACTGTAACCAGGCGCAGACCGCCGCCGATGCCGGCTGCAATCGCGCCGAAATGACTTCGGTGGACGGCACCCGCCCCTGGGCGCTGACCATGGCGTGAAAGTGGCTGCGCTGCATCAGGTTATAAGCCAGGCGCGGTGGCGACACGAACCAGCCCCGGCGCTCCTCGCGATAGATCTGACCCTGGGCTTCGAGCTGCAGCAAGGCCTCGCGTAGGGTTATGCGCGTGGTCCCAAACAACTCACTGAGCTTGCGTTCGGCTGGCAACTTGCTCCCCGGTGCCAGCAGCCCGTGATCGATCTGCTCCTGAAGCACCTGGCCAATGGCTGTCACCGCTTTTGTTGCCTCATCGCGCATCAACGTTACCTATCTGGACTAGACCAGCACACTTACAGGGCAGAACCGGCGAGATAACCGGCTGTTTAAAGATCCTGCAAGCGTAGGCAATGCAGATGACCGAGAGATGACATAGCCGCCCGACGGTCACCCCAATCGCGTGCAAGACATCGGCCAAGTCCTTGCGTAATGGGCCTTCGCCCATGGTCTACGCTTACCTGGCACCCGCCAATACCGGGCAAGTAAACGTTCATCGGGGCGACGAACGACATCAAAGTGTCATCGAGTCACCCTAGATTGGCTCAGGTATTGCTGACCTAGACCAACACAACCGCAATCGCAGCGTTGAAAACGCCCATAGGAGCTTCGGAATGAAACAGCTTTTCCTGGCATCACTGTTAGGCTCGACCATTGCCATGTGCACCGCCGCCATGGCGGCTGATGATTTGAAAACCCTGGAAGCCGCTGCGAGAGCGGAAGGCGCCGTCAACAGTGTCGGCATGCCCGATGACTGGGCCAACTGGAAAGGCACCTGGGAAGACCTGGCGAAGAACTACGGCCTCAAGCACATGGACACCGACATGAGCTCGGCCCAGGAAATCGCCAAGTTTGCCGCCGAGAAAGACAACGCCAGTGCCGATATAGGCGATGTGGGCGCAGCCTTTGGCCCGATCGCGGTGAAACAGAACGTTACCCAGCCCTACAAGCCATCCACCTGGGACCAGGTCCCGACCTGGGCTAAAGACAAGGACGGTCACTGGGCATTGGCCTACACCGGCACCATCGCCTTTATCGTCAACAAGAAGCTGCTGCACGGCTCCGAAGTACCGACCAAGTGGGCTGACCTCAAAACCGGCAAATACAAGGTATCGATCGGTGACGTGAGCACCGCCGCCCAGGCTGCCAACGGCGTTCTGGCGGCTGCCTATGCCAACGGTGGCGACGAGAAAAACCTGCAACCGGCTCTGGCGCTATTTGCCGACCTCGCTAAACAAGGTCGCCTGTCGATGTCCAACCCGGTCATCGGCGCCATGGAAAAAGGCGAGATCGAAGTCGGCGTGGTCTGGGACTTCAACGGCCTGAGTTACAAGGCCAAGATGGCCAATCCGGATGACTACGTGGTGCTGATCCCGTCCGATGGCTCGGTGATTTCCGGCTACACCACCATCATCAACAAATACGCCAAGAACCCGAACGCCGCCAAGCTGACCCGCGAGTACATCTTCAGCGACGCTGGCCAGATCAACCTGGCCAAGGGTAACGCCCGTCCGATCCGAGCCGAGCACCTGACCCTGCCAGCAGAGGTCCAGGCCAAGCTGCTGCCGAACGAGCAGTACAAGAAAGTCACGCCGATCAAGGATGCGGATGCGTGGGAGAAGACCTCCAAGTCCCTGCCACAGAAGTGGAACGAAGAAGTCATTGTTGAAATGAAGTAATGCTTCATCCGTAGGAGCCGGCTTGCTGGCGATACAGTCAACGCGGTCTCTTTGAGCATCGCGTTTATCCAATCGCCAGCAAGCCGGCTCCTGCGGGTTTGGAGAACATCCACGGAGTTTTGCCCCCATGAAACACAACGTCATCCTTGTCGTGCTCGACGGCCTCAACTACGAGGTCGCCCGTCACGCCATGGGGCACCTGCAGGCCTACGTCGGCGCAGGACGCGCCGCACTCTACAAGCTGGAATGCGAGCTGCCGTCCTTGTCCCGACCGCTCTACGAATGCATCCTCACCGGCGTCACGCCGATCGACAGCGGCATCGTTCACAACAACGTCTCGCGCCTGTCCAACCAGCGCAGCATTTATCACTACGCCACCGCTGCCGGCCTGAAAACCGCCGCCGCGGCCTATCACTGGGTCAGTGAGTTGTATAACCGATCGCCGTTCGTGGCGGCCCGGGATCGCCATACCGACGACCCAAGCCTGCCAATCCAGCACGGGCACTTCTACTGGAACGACCACTACCCCGACTCACACCTGTTCGCCGACGCCGAAAACCTGCGCCTGCGCCACGCACCGAATTTCCTGCTGGTGCACCCGATGAACATCGACGACGCCGGGCACAAGCACGGCCTCGACACCTCGCAATACCGCAACAGCGCGCGCTCGGCGGACATCATCATCGCCGACTACCTGCAAGGCTGGCTCGACGCCGGGTATCAGGTGCTGGTGACCGCTGACCACGGCATGAACAGTGACCGCTCCCATAACGGCTTGCTACCCGAGGAGCGTGAAGTGCCGCTGTTCGTCCTCGGCGACGCCTTCAGTTTCAATGCCGGCGCCACACCCAAGCAAACAGAACTGTGCGGCACCGTGTGCGAATTACTGGGTGTCCCCCACGACAAGCCGATCTGCCGGGAGCTACTCAAGTGAACGCCATGACCCGCGGCAAATGGCTGGCAGCCCTTTGCCTGATACCTTTCGCGCTGTTTTTCTTCGTGTTCCAACTCGCGCCGCTGTTCTGGGTGATGATCAACAGCCTGCAATCGGAAGAGTTCGGCTGGGGCCTGGCCAATTTCACCAAAATCTTCAACTCGAAATTCTACCTGCAGGCGATCCGGTACAGCCTCGAAATCAGTTTCTGGTCCAGCGTGTTCGGCATCATCATTGCCGTACTTGGCGCCTATTCCTTGCGCCGCGTCGACTCCAGACTGCGTAATTTCGTCAATGCCTTTGCCAACATGACCAGTAACTTCTCCGGGGTACCGTTGGCGTTCGCCTTCATCATTTTGCTGGGCTTCAACGGCAGCTTCACCATCATGCTCAAGCAGGCCGGGATCATTCAGGACTTCAACCTGTACTCGAAAACCGGGCTGATCATTCTCTACACCTACTTCCAGATTCCCCTGGGCGTGTTGCTGCTGTACCCCGCCTTCGATGCGCTGCGCGAAGACTGGCGCGAATCCGCCGCGTTGCTCGGTGCCAACGGCTGGCAGTTCTGGCGCCACATCGGCCTGCCGGTGCTGACTCCGGCCCTGCTCGGCACCTTCGTGATCCTGCTGGCCAACGCCCTCGGCGCCTACGCCACGGTGTACGCCCTGACTACCGGCAACTTCAACGTGCTGACGATCCGGATCGCCGCGATGGTGTCGGGCGATATTTCCCTGGACCCGAACCTGGCCAGTGCCCTGGCCGTGGTGCTGGTGGCATTGATGACCCTGGTGACCATCGTCCATCAACTGCTGTTGAAGAGGAGCTACCATGTCTCGCGCTGAATTAGGGGCTGCCGGCATCTACCATCGGGTGGTGGTCTACCTGCTGTTTGCAATCATGCTGCTGCCGCTGATCGGCACCTTTGTCTATTCGATTTCCAGCAGTTGGTCGGCCACCATTCTACCCAGCGGTTTCAGTATCAAATGGTATGCGCAGCTGTGGAGCGATCCGCGCTTCCTGAGCGCTTTCGGCCAGTCACTGCTGGTTTGTGTCGGTGCGCTGATCCTGGCGGTCGTGCTGATCCTGCCGCTGCTGTTCGTGGTGCATTACCACTTCCCCAAACTCGATGCGCTGATGAACATCCTGATCCTGCTGCCCTTTGCCGTACCGCCCGTGGTGTCATCGGTGGGGCTTTTGCAGCTCTATGGCTCCGGGCCGTTTGCGATGGTCGGCACGCCATGGATCCTGATCGGCTGTTATTTCACCGTAGCGCTGCCGTTCATGTACCGCGCCATCACCAACAACCTGCAAGCAATCAACCTGCGCGACCTGATGGACGCCGCCCAGTTGCTCGGCGCGAGCACCTTCCAGGCTGCATTCCTGGTGGTGCTGCCGAACCTGCGCAAAGGCTTGATGGTGGCGCTGCTGCTGTCGTTCTCGTTCCTGTTCGGTGAGTTCGTGTTCGCCAACATCCTCGTCGGCACTCGCTACGAAACCCTGCAGGTTTATCTCAACAACATGCGCAACAGTAGCGGTCACTTCACCAGTGCGCTGGTGATTTCCTACTTCCTCTTTGTGCTGGTCTTGACCTGGATTGCCAATATCTTGAACAGGGACAAAAGCGAATGAGCTATGTCAGCGTCCAACATCTGCAGAAAAACTACTCGGGCACCACAGTATTCAGCGACATCAACTGCGAAATCCAGAAAGGCGAGTTCGTAACCCTGCTGGGCCCGTCCGGTTGCGGCAAGTCCACGTTGCTGCGCTGCATCGCCGGGCTGACATCGGTCGATGGCGGCAAGATCCTGCTCGATGGCGTCGATATCGTGCCGTTAAGCCCGCAAAAACGCGGGATCGGCATGGTGTTCCAGAGTTACGCGCTGTTCCCCAACATGACCGTTGAGCAGAATGTCGCCTTCGGTTTACGCATGCAGAAAGTCAACGCTGACGACAGCCAGAAGCGTGTCGCAGAAGTATTGAAACTGGTGGAGCTGCAAGATTTTGCCGCCCGTTATCCGCATCAGTTGTCCGGCGGCCAATGCCAGCGCGTCGCCCTCGCCCGTTCGCTGGTAACCCGGCCCAGGCTGTTGCTGCTGGACGAACCGCTGTCAGCCCTGGATGCGCGGATTCGCAAGCACCTGCGCGAACAAATCCGTCAGATCCAGCGCGAACTGGGCCTGACCACCATCTTCGTCACTCACGATCAGGAAGAAGCGCTGACGATGTCCGACCGCATTTTCCTGATGAACCAGGGAAAGATCGTACAAAGCGGTGACGCTGAAACCCTTTACACCGCACCGGTGGACGTTTTCGCCGCCGGTTTCATCGGCAACTACAATTTGCTGGACGCCGACAGCGCGTCGAAGCTGTTGCAACGGCCGATCAAGCACCGCATCGCCATTCGCCCGGAGGCCATCGAACTGAGCCTCGACGGCGATCTCGACGCCCAGGTGCGCAGCCACAGCCTGCTGGGCAACGTGATTCGCTACCGGATCGAAGCCCGCGGCGTGGAACTGGTGGTGGATGTGCTCAACCGCTCGGCGTCCGACCTGCATCCCGATGGTCAGCGCCTGGCGCTTTCCATCGATCCGACGGCCCTGCGTGAGGTAGCCTGATGCCCTTGCTGAAGTTGAAGAGAGAACTGCACTGATGGCCCTGGCAATTTTTGATCTGGACGAAACCCTGATCCACGGCGACTGCGCCTCGTTGTGGAGCGAACAAATGGTCCGCCTCGGCTGGGTCGACGGCGAATCCTTCCTGCGTCGCGACAAGGAATTGATGGACGCCTACGGCAGGGGGCACCTGGCCATGGAGGACTACATGGCCTTCAGCCTGGAACCCTTGATCGGCCGAACTCCCGCAGAAGTCGAGCACTTGGTCGGCCCTTGGGTGGAAGACTTTATCGAACCGATCATCTTCAGCGACGCCACCAAAACCATCGCCGCCCACCGCAAGGCCGGCGACCGGATCCTGGTGATCTCGGCCTCGGGCGTCCATTTGGTCAAGCCGATTGCCGAACGCCTGGGCATCGATGAAATCCTGGGTATCGAACTGGAAGTGGCACACGGGGCCTATACCGGCAAGACCGTCGGCACCCTGACCTACCGCGAAGGCAAGATCACCCGGTTGCTGGAGTGGCTGGATGCCGAAGAGGAAAACCTGGAAGGCGCGAGTTTCTACTCGGACTCACGCAATGATTTGCCGTTGTTGCTGAAGGTCGATTACCCGCACGTGGTGAACCCCGACCCGGTGTTGCTTGAGCAGGCGCAAAAGGCCGGCTGGCCAATCCACACCTGGAAATAGTACCTCGCCCTGATCATTCCCACGCTCCGCGTGGGAATGCAGCCCGGGACGCAGAGCGTCCCAGAGCCGAACGCGGAGCGTCCGACGAGGCATTCCCACGCAGAGCGTAGGAACGATCGGTATCAGAGCAGGCTTTCGTCAATCACCAACACCAACTTCCCCGCCACCTTGTTACTCGCCAACTCGGCAAACGCCGCTTCGGCGTCCTTGATCGGGAAAGCCTTGGCCAGTTGCGGGCTCAAGCGTTTATCCGCAAACAGCGGCCAGACGTGCTGGCGCAGATCGCTGAACAGATCCGCCTTGAACTGATCATCGCGGCTGCGCAGGGTCGAGCCCAGCAACTGCACACGCTTGGCCAGCACCTGCGCCAGGTCGAGCGTGGCCTCGCGGCCGCCCATCAGACCGATCAGCACCCAACGGCCATCAGTCGCCATCAGTTTCAGGTTCAACGCTGCGTAGTTGCCGCCCACCGGATCGAGGACGACGTCGAATGGCCCCAAGTCGCGCAGGCTGTCCAGTTCATCAGTGCGCACCACACCGCCCTGAGCGCCGAGCGCTTCGCAATAGGCCAGGCGCTCAGCAGAGCCGACACTGACCCAGCACGGATTGCCGAACGCCTTGCACAGCTGAATGGCAGCTGAACCGATTCCACTCGCTCCGGCGTGCAACAGCACTTTTTCACCGGGCTTGAGATGCGCAAGCTGAAACAAGTTCAACCAGACGGTTGCGTAGACTTCCGGCAACGCGGCCGCTTCCGCCAACGACATTTCGTCGGGAACCGGCAACACGTGCCGCCCGTCGACCACCACCTCCTGGGCCATCCCGCCCCCGGCCAGCAAGGCGCAAACCCGATCGCCCACCTGCCAGGACGATCCCGGTCCGACCTCGCTGATCACCCCCGAACACTCTAGACCAAGCACTTGGCTGGCACCCGGCGGTGGCGGATAAAGACCGGCCTTCTGCAACAAGTCGGCACGATTGAGACCTGCTGCCGCCACTCGAATACGAACTTGCCCTACATCACACGCAGGACTGGGCTCTTCAACCCACACCACTTGACCGTCAACGCCTTGCAATGCTTTCACAGTGCCTCCATAGTGAGTCTGGACTGAGCCCGAAGCTTGTAGCACCGGGCTTTTTGCATTATGCGACCGGCCCATGTGGAACCGGCGACTTCAAAGACGGCCTAATATGCGTTATCAATTGTCCCCGCGTCGAATCAACATGAAGCGTTTGTTCCCCAGCACTGCCCTCGCCCTTTTCATCGGTATCGGCCTGCTGCCGATGTCCGGCAATACTTTCGCAGCCAACAGCTGGGACAAGCTTCAGCCCGACCGTGACGAAGTCATCGCCAGTCTGAACGTCGTGGAGTTGCTCAAGCGCCACCACTACAGCAAGCCGCCGCTCGATGACGCGCGCTCGGTGATCATCTACGACAGCTACCTGAAATTGCTCGACCCGTCGCGCAGCTACTTCATGGCCAGCGACATCGCCGAATTCGACAAGTGGAAGACCCAGTTCGACGACTTCCTCAAGAGCGGCGACCTCAACGCCGGGTTCACCATCTACAAGCGCTACCTGGACCGCGTCAAATCGCGCCTGGACTTTGCCCTTGCCGAGCTGAACAAAGGCGTCGACAAGATCGACTTCACCAGCAAGGAAACCTTGCTGATCGACCGCAAGGATGCCCCTTGGCTCAAATCCACCGCGGAACTCGACGACCTGTGGCGCAAACGCGTCAAGGACGAAGTGCTGCGGCAGAAGATCGCCGGCAAGGATTCCAAGCAAATCCAGGAAACCCTGACCAAGCGCTACAAGAACCAGCTGGCGCGCCTGGACCAGACCCGCGCGGAAGACATCTTCCAGGCGTACATCAACACCTTCGCCATGTCCTACGACCCGCACACCAACTATCTGTCGCCGGATAACGCGGAAAACTTCGACATCAACATGAGCCTGTCCCTGGAGGGCATCGGCGCCGTATTGCAGAGCGATAACGATCAAGTCAAGGTCGTGCGCCTGGTGCCTGCGGGCCCGGCGGACAAGACCAAGCAAGTCGCACCGGCCGACAAGATCATCGGCGTTGCCCAGGGCAACAAAGAGATGGTCGACGTGGTCGGCTGGCGCCTGGACGAAGTGGTCAAGCTGATCCGCGGCCCCAAAGGCACCATCGTGCGCCTGGAAGTGATTCCGGCCAGCAATGCACCGAACGACCAGACCAGCAAGATCGTGCCGATCACTCGCGAAGCGGTGAAGCTCGAAGACCAGGCGGTGAAGAAGTCGGTGCTCAATCTCAAGCAGGATGGCAAGGACTACAAGCTCGGCGTCATCGAGATCCCGGCTTTCTACCTGGACTTCAAGGCGTTCCGTGCCGGCGATCCGGATTACAAGAGCACCACCCGCGACGTCAAGAAGCTGCTGACCGAGTTGCAAAAGGACAAGGTTGACGGCGTGGTCATCGACCTGCGCAACAACGGCGGTGGCTCCTTGCAGGAAGCCACCGAGCTGACCAGCCTGTTCATCGACAAAGGTCCGACCGTACTCGTGCGTAACGCCGATGGCCGTGTCGACGTCCTGGAAGATGAAAACCCGGGCGCCTTCTACAAAGGCCCGATGGCGTTGCTGGTCAACCGCCTGTCCGCCTCGGCTTCGGAAATTTTCGCTGGCGCCATGCAGGACTACCACCGCGCACTGATCATCGGCGGCCAGACCTTCGGCAAAGGCACCGTGCAGACCATCCAGCCGCTGAACCATGGTGAGCTCAAGCTGACCCTGGCCAAGTTCTACCGGGTTTCCGGACAGAGCACCCAGCATCAGGGCGTACTGCCGGACATCGATTACCCGTCGATCATCGATACCAAGGAAATCGGCGAAAGCGCCCTGCCCGAAGCCATGCCGTGGGACACCATCCGTGCGGCGATCAAGCCTGCGGTCGACCCGTTCAAACCGTACATCACCCAGCTCAAGTCCGAGCATGACGTACGCACGGCCAAGGACGCGGAGTTCGTGTTCATCCGTGACAAACTGGCCCTGGCGCAAAAACTGATGACGGAAAAAACCGTCAGCCTCAATGAGGCCGAGCGTCGTGCCCAGCACGCCGATATCGAAGCCAAGCAGCTTGCCATGGAGAATATCCGCCGCAAGGCCAAGGGCGAAGAGCCGCTCAAGGAGCTGAAGAAAGAAGACGAAGACGCTATCGCGGCCGAGGACGACAAGACCAAGCCGGAAGACGACGCCTACCTGAGCGAGACCGGGCGCATCCTGCTGGATTACTTGAAGCTCAATACAGCGGTAGCCAAGCACTAAGCTGATGGCAATTTAATGCTGACGCTCCCCGGAGCGTCATCAAATAGTCATCATTCTGTCGTGAAATAACGGACCGGTAGCGCCTCTTTTAACCAAGAGCACGCCCGGTCCTTTTTTTTCGCCAGAGATCGCCATGACCACAACCGAACAGCTGAGTGCCTTGAGTTCAATCCTGGCTCAAAGCGGTTTGCACAGCCTGTTCCAACCCATCATCAGCCTCTCCGAGCGACGCATCCTGGGCTACGAAGCCCTGAGCCGCGGCCCCTCCAATAGTCCGTTGCACTCTCCTGTCGCCCTGTTCGCCGTCGCCCGCCAGGCGGGTCGCCTCAGCGAACTGGAAATCGCCTGCCGACAGAGCGCGTGCCGGCGCTTCAACGAACAACAGCTACCCGGCAAACTGTTCCTCAACGTCTCCCCGGAATCCTTGCTCGAAGCCGCCCACCAGCCCGGTCGCACCTTGCAGTTGCTGCAGGATTTCGGCATTAAACCGAACCAGGTGGTCATCGAACTCACCGAGCAGACCCCCACCGACGACTTCCAGCTGCTGCACACCGCCCTGCATCATTACCGGGCCATGGGGTTTTCCATTGCGCTGGACGATCTGGGCGCGGGTTACTCCAGCTTGCGCCTGTGGTCCGAACTACGTCCCGACTACGTGAAGATCGACCGACATTTCATCGACGGCATTCACCTGGATGCCCTCAAGCGCGAGTTCGTTGGCTCGATCCTGCAAATTGCCAACGCCTCGCGGGCACAGGTGATCGCCGAAGGCATCGAATTGCCGGAAGAACTGGCGGTACTGACCGAAATGGGCGTCGACCTGGTCCAGGGCTATCTTCTCTGCCGGCCACAGGAACATCCACCGCGCGATGCCCGCACCTTGATGCCCAGGCGCGACAGCAGCGCCGTGGCGCTGGGCGAAGACGGCAGCGACCTGAGTGCCCTGCTCAACGACCAGCCCGCGGTGGCCCGCCACACCCCGACCGCCACCGTGCTCGAAGCCTTCCGTCGCCAGGCCAACCTGAACTCGCTGGCGGTGCTGGATGAACAAGGCCAGCCTTGCGGTATCGTCCATCGCCATTCGCTTTCGGATGCCCTGCTCAAGCCGTTTGCCACCGACCTGTTCGCCCGCAAACCGATCAGCCGCCTGATGAGCGACGACTTCCTCGCCGTCGAGCTGGGCCAGTCGCTGCAGCAAGTCAGCCGGTTGATCACCAGCCGCGCCCGGCAACGCATCGAAGAAGACTTCATCATCACCCTCGATGGCAATTACCTGGGCCTGGGCCGGGTGATCGACGTGCTCAAGCTGATCACCGAACTGAAAATCCAGCAAGCGCGCTACGCCAACCCCCTGACCCTGCTGCCGGGCAACGTACCCATCCAGCAATGCCTGACCCGCCTGCTGCAACAGCAACGCGAATCGCTGATCTGCTACGTGGACATCGACAGCTTCAAACCCTTCAACGACATCTACGGCTACGGCCGTGGCGATGAAGTGCTGTTGTGCCTGGCGCAATGCCTGAATGATCGCATCGATCCGTCCCGAGATTTCGTCGGCCACATTGGCGGCGATGACTTCCTGCTGGTGCTGGGCCCGGACGACTGGCGCAAGCGCTTGAACCAACTGCTGGAGGACTTCCAGGGTCAGTGCCGACGTTTCTACCGCAGCGAACACCTGGAAGCCGGCTGCTTCATCGCCCCCAACCGCCAGGGCACGCGCCAGGAATTCCCATTGTTGTCACTGTCGGTCGGCGTGGTGCATCTACACCCACAGGCCTGCGCACATCTCGATGCCAGCCGGTTGGCGGAAATGGCCTCGCAGGCCAAGCATCACGCCAAGGATGTGCCGGGGTATAGCGTGCATGTGATGGATAGCCTGGAGGGGACGGGGCGAGGGAGTGAATGGTTGATGGCGCCATCGCACTCCACTTGACCAGCCGTCTGCAGTTGACCTGACCACGAGTTCAGCGGATTTACCAGCATGCTTGGTCACCATGACCTGCGCAGGCTGCTCATTGCTTCAGTGCTCAGACTGTCAGGTCACCCCATCAACCAGCGGTGACAGTCATGCCACCGTCGGCCATGACCACGGAGCCGACGATGAAGCTCGCGCGGTCCGAGGCGAGAAATGCCACCACTTCGGCGATTTCCTCAGGCTGCGCGGCACGGCCAATGGGAGCGGCTTCGCCATGCCGGGCCAGGAAGCCGGGACCGTCGTCAACCACGTCGTTGAGGATGTTGGTCACCACGTCGCCGACGCCGATGGCATTGACTCGAATGCCATGCTCGATTACCTCGAGCGCCAGCGTGCGGGTCAACTGGGCCAGTGCGCCTTTTGATGCGGTGTAAGCGGCAATGGTTGGGAATGCGAAATAGGCTGCGTAAGAGGCAATGTTGACTATCGCTCCCGATTTATTGGGCATCATCGCCTTGACCGCTTCGCGGCAATGCAGGAAGGCCGCGGTTGCGTTGACCGCCTGGATGCGCTCCCAGTCTTCGCGGGTCATGTCGATGACCAACTTGTTGATGATGATCCCGGCGTTGTTGACCAGAATGTCCAGCCGACCGAACGTCTCGACGGCCAATCCGACTGCGCGCTCGGCGACGCCGTCTTCGGTGATATCGGCCACCAGTGGCACTAACCCGGGGCGGGCGAGTTCTTCGACGCTGGGATTGCGGTCTTCAGCGATGACCTTGGCGCCGCGCGCATGCAGCAACAGTGCGATAGCCTTGCCGATGCCACTGGCAGCGCCGGTGACCAGCGCGACTTTGCCTTCGACTTCGTTGGGGATGCTGTGGTTGATCTCAGTCATGGTGCTCTCCTGCATTGCAAGCCACCGAGATATTCAGCGGCTCAGCGCCCGTGAGGCGCTGTCGTTATCGACGGCTTCACTGTCTCGCAATGGGCTGGATTGAGCTTTCGCAGGCTTGCCGAAGCTGTCGGAGTTTTGCGCTAACGTTAATACCGCCCCCAGCTTTTTCGATGGAGCCGCCAGTGCATCCGCACGACTATGAAGACCTGACGCCGCTCGATGCACAGCGCATCACGGCCGAATCGATGCCACGCCATCTGCCGGGAACACCGCAGGTGGTGCCGCGGCTCCCGCAGATGCCGGATGTGGTGGTGCAGTTGTTCAGCCATCAGAGCACCGTCGAGCCGATCCTGGTGCCTGCCGTGGTGGAGCCTCTGCTGGTATTGGTCCTGGCTGGAACGGCCAGGGTCGAAGAACGCTCCCTCGGTGGCGCATGGACAGCCGTCCAGGTGCAGGCTGGCGACTTCTTTCTCACCAATACAAGCGAGCCTTACGAGATGCGCTGGCAGACAATCGGGGGTGACACCTTCGAAGTGATGCATCTCTACCTCGGCCTTCCACTGATCGACCAGGCTGCCCGTGATCTTCTGGGCGAGCACACTGCTTCGGTGACTTTCCTCGATGTCTCCGGTGCCCGGGATGAGCGCGTGAATTTCATGCTTGATCAGTTGCGCCTGGAGTTGATCGAGGAACCTGAGCCCAGCCTGTTGTTCGTACACAGCCTGGCTCAGGCGCTGACCGTTCACCTGATACGCCGTTATCTCGATCTGCACAGCGCTCCCCGACGCAGTAATGCACTACAGGCTTACAAGTTGCGACGCGTCATCGATGCGATGAACGAGCATCTGGCCGATGAATTCCGCCTTGCGCACTTGGCTGATATCGCCGAACTGAGCGAGTATCACTTCAGTCGGATGTTCAAACGCGCCACCGGGCTGGCGCCATCGCAGTACTTCATCCGTCTGCGCATGAGTCGCGCCCGCCATCTGCTGCTTGAGACCGATCGCAGCATTATTGATGTTGGATTGGAAGTGGGTTATTCCAGCCCCAGCCATTTCTCCCAGGTTTTTCGTCGTGAGGTGGGTGTCACGCCCAGCGCTTTCCGCCAAGCGTGACATGCCCTACAAGTTCGCGATTAGTGGATCGTGAGGTTTGCCGCCAGAAAATCCATGAAGACTCTGACGCGTGTGGGCAACTTTCCTCCCTGCCCTACGTAAACCGCATGCACTTCAGTTTTCGCAATGGGCATGAAGTCCTGTAATACCGGGAGAAGCCGGCCATCCGCAAGATCGTGCTCGACCTGGCAAAATCCTACGCGCGCAAGGCCGAGCCCGAGGATTGCAAGTTCCCGTACTCCATTGCCGTCACTGACCCGTGCATTGCCGGTCACGGATACCGGAACAGGTAGGCCGTCATCGCCCATGAAGTTCCACTCCATCATGGGTTGGCCAAAAGTGAACCCCAGACAGTTGTGGTCTACGAGATCGGCCGGAGTTTTTGGTAGGCCGCGTGCTGCCAGATAGTCCGGTGATGCCACGATGAGAGTTCGCGTCTCGCCCAAGCGCCTGGCCACCAGATTGGAGCTTTTGAGCGGGCCGCTGCGGATGGCCACGTCAGCGCGTGCGCTGATCAGATCGACGACTTCGTCGCTGAGGAAAACCTCCACTGATACCCCTGGGTGGTCTCGCAAGAAAGTCTTCAACAGGGGCAGCAGGTACAAACGCCCGATGTCGACATTGCAGTTGACCCGCACTGTTCCCTGAGGTGCGCTGCTTGCCGCCGCCTCCTGCTCCGCCTCATCGAGCGCGGCCAGGATAGTCAGGCTGCGCTCATAGAACGCGGCCCCTTCAGGGGTGAGCAACTGCCGTCTTGTCGAGCGATTGAGCAGACGCGTCCCCAAGCGGTTTTCCAGCCTTGAAACCAGCTTACTGACCGCTGATGGGGTCATCGCACAGTGCCTGGCGGCAGCCGTGTAGCCGCCATCTTCAACGACCCTGACGAACACGTTCATTTCGGCGAAGCAGTTTATGTCCAACCGTCTCATATGAATTCACGTCACAAGTTGTATGCCCCAGAACCGGCTATATCTGCCGCGCTCCCGCTCATACTCTAATCCAGAGCCTGAAAGGCGCAGGTGAAATTCAGCAAATGACGTGCCACCACTTGGATACCAAGTCTGGAGGATGAGATGAATAACGAGATGAAACTGGTCCTGATTCACAGTGGTGAAGATGAAGAAGGACTACAGCCTGCGCTGGTGAACTGGGTTGCCGATGTTCTAGCGCAACGTGCGGAGTTCGAACCCTGGTGGGTAGAACCCGCCCACCTCATGGCCAGGTCTGACAATGCAGTCGTTCAGGAAAGTCTTCGTCATTTGGCCGACGCTGATGCGTTCCTGATCATTACATCGGAACACCGCAATGTGCATCACTGCGAGCTGAAAGCATTCATTGAACGGGTTTCGGATCGTTGGCACGCAAGGCCGGTGGCATTCATCGGCTACGGCGCAGCGTCGGGTGGACTGTGTGCGATTGATCAGCTTCGCCAGATACTGGCCGGACAGCACGCAGTACCCATCTGCAATTTCGTGTCCTTCCCTGATCCTTGGGCGCTAATCGATGGGGATGGAGTGTTACGTCAGCCTGATCAAGCCAGGCTTCCAATGGCTCGAATGCTGGTACAGCTGAACTGGTGGGCGAGAGCCCTGAAGGCTGCGCGGCAACAGATGCCCTATGCACTGGTGAGCTGAACCTTAGTGCAAAAGCTTCACCGCAGAAATAGGCAAAAGGTACGCAGTATTTGACTAACGGAAACGTGTTGTCCGTCCCTAACCTTGTTTCCAGACCCGCTTCCTGGGCGAACAGAAGAGGAAACCGATCATGTTGAACATCAAGGACAAAGTCATCGCAATTACCGGTGCAAGCAGCGGTATCGGAGAGGCTGCCGCGCGACTGCTGGCTAGCCAAGGCGCGAAAGTAGTACTCGGCGCGCGTCGTACCGACCGACTTGAAAAGATTGCTGGCGATATCAACGCCTGCGGCGGCAGGGCTGAATTCCGTGCCCTGGACGTCACAGACAGAAAGGATGTCCAGGACTTCATTGACTTCGCCGTTACCTGTTTCGATCGGGTCGATGTGCTGGTCAATAACGCGGGTGTGATGCCTCTTTCCAAACTCGAGGCACTCAAGGTGGATGAGTGGGACCGTATGATTGACGTGAATATTCGCGGAGTGCTGCACGGTATCGCTGCCACGCTACCGCTGATGCAGCGCCAACGGACGGGGCAGATCATCAATATTGCCTCTATTGGTGCCTACGCAGTGAGCCCGACCGCGGCCGTTTATTGCGCCACCAAGTACGCCGTCCGGGCCATTTCCGAAGGTTTGCGACAAGAGGTGGGCGGCAATATTCGGGTTACCGTCATCGCCCCGGGCGTCACTGAATCAGAGCTGGCCGAAAGCATCTCTGATGAAGGGGGGCGCGCAGAGATGAAAGAGTTTCGCAAGATCGCGATTTCGGCCGACGCCATAGCGAGAGCAATTACCTATGCCATTGAACAACCTGCGGACGTGGATGTAAGCGAGCTGATCGTTCGGCCGACGGCGAGCCCATTCTGACGAGGCAGGCAATTGCCAGGTGGCCAGCGTATTGGCCACGGCCTCGCAGAACGAGGTCGTTCAACCGATTGAATTCATCAGGGTTGATGTTGAAATGGTTTCCTTGGCTAATCGGCCAGGGATCATCTGCACCCCAGACGCTGTCTTAACAGCGGGCAGGCCCAAGGGGAAACCATGACCACGCAAAAAATCACCATCAAAGACCTGCAGTTGAACGTTTCCATCCGCGGCCAAGGCTCACCGCTGCTCTTGCTCAACGGCCTGGGCGGTTTGATCCGTACTTTCGACCCCTTGCGCGATGAACTGGCGGACTACAGGACCATAACGCTGGACGTGCCCGGGGTCGGCAAATCGCAAATGCCGCGCTGGCCAATGCGTCTGCCGCGCCATGCCGACCTGATCGCCGAGCTGCTCAAGCAATTGGGCATCGACCAGGTCGATGTGTTCGGCGTAAGTTGGGGCGGTGCATTGGCGCAGGAATTCGCCCTGCGTTACCCGGGGATGGTGCGCCGGTTGATCCTGGCGGCGACATCGGCTGGCCCGGCAATGCTGGTGAAGCCCGCCGACATCCTGGACTTTTTTGCCAGCAGCAAAAGCCCCAGGCAACACACGCAAAAAGGCTCGCGCAATTCACTGCAGACACTGCTGCGCTTCGGTGTGATAAAGGGCATGCTCACGGCCAACCCGCGAACCTATTACCACCAGCTCACCGCCCTGGTCGGCTGGACCAGCCTGTTGCGGCTGTTCCGTCTGCGACAGCGCACGCTGATTCTCACCGGCGAACGCGACACCCTGGTGCGGCTGTACAACGCGCACATCCTGCGCCGCACCATTCGCCGAGCCGAACTGCGCACCCTGCAGGGCGAGGGGCATTTTTTCGTGGTGACCAGCGCCAGGCGAACCGCCGAAGCGATACGCGAATTCCTCTGCCAGCAGCACGACGATGAAGAGCCGGTGCCAATGATGGGTGACGCCCGCGTTGACGTCGATGTACTTGGCTAATCCAGGATGAACAGGTCCCCTTCCACATCCGTATCGCCGTGTTTACGACTCTGCGCCGCAGAGTCGTAGACGATCATCAGAACCTCCCCAGGCTGCCCGCCCGATTCAAACAGACACATGCCTTCAGCGTGATCGTTGCCTTGCCCGAAAGGCACCTCCAGCACCTTCTCCAATTGATCGGCGAAAACCACGTTTTGCTCGTCAGACGCGAAACCGCCGCCCCAGCGCAAGACCGTTACCGGACCGTCCAGCTCCATCGTGGGGCCCGCCAGGATCAGCAGATCGTCACCGCGGGTGCACAGGTCACGCAAGCCCAGGCCATTGAGCGCGAAGAAGTGCTTGCGGTAGCGGCACCCATCCGGACCGATCTTCTTTAGCACCAGGGTGTCAGACGAAGCGTCGTTCAGCTCGGGTTCGATCTCCAACAACACGGCCCAGCCGCGTAGCACCGGCCCACGCAGCCCCAGCAGGAGACGCGAGCCGATCATCACCATCCCTTCGATATCGAAGCCGTTGTCCTTACCCGGGATACGCAGGAAGTCGCGTAGCTGAGGATCTTCAGCAATAGCCGCGGTCAGGTCGTTACCGACTTCGTTGCCCCGCAGCTGCGCCGCTGTACGTCCATCGGCATCCACTTTCCTGGCGAGTACATAGCTGTCGTCCTGCTGCACGACAGGGATGCGGGCCAGCAGAAAACGATTGCCATGCGCCTCTACCGTCGACAGGCGCTTGATATTCTTCTGTGCAGAAGTGCCGGCCTTGCACTTCTTGCGCTTCAGGCTATGAGAGCCCACCACCCAGAGGTAACCACTGTCAGGAACATAGGCCAAGCCCTCGATATCGATCTCGGCGTCTTGTTTCGGTAGGGGCAGATCCAGATAGTCCAGGAGCGGAAACGAATGGTGCTCGTCGCACCTTACAACACCGTCGGGCGCAGCATCCTGGATTTTCAGGCGTTCCAGGCTCGTGGTTTCGTCGTTCGCAACCCAGAGTGTGTCGTCAATCTGCTGAACGACAGAAAGGCCATCGCGCAACGACGCAAGCTCCGGATCAAAGCTCAACAGCGCAAAATTGCTTCGGCGGCTCATGAGCGGTCTCCTGTCTTTATGGCGCGGCGGCCGGTTATTTAGAACCGGATTCTGCGCGTGTTCTTCATCCAGTGCATGCACTCGTCCCTTCCGACCTGAACGCTGGTGTTGGCCTGGGTCCCTTCTCTGCAGCGACTGCGCACCGCGGATTAGTTCCATCCAAAACAAAAATAGCCGACGAACGGTAAAACCCGTAGGCACAAAGCCTGCACCAAACACCTTGACGAGCATTTGACGTCAATCTACCGCCATACGGATTTTCCTAATCAGCAGGCCCAATTGATACAGCTCAATAGCGTCGGTTCGAGTGCAACTGTGGCCGCAACATTCCCCCGCATACAGGATTATTGACATGATCGATCTCGCCACCTGGAATTTAAGCATCCCTGAAGGCAGCCCACCGGCCACAATAGAAACACCTCGATTGGCGCAAGGCTTCAAGGACCAGTATTTCAGCTCCGAAGCCGCTACGCTTTCCTTCTGGGCACCTGTGACCGGTTCCAGGACGGCCAACGCTATTTATCCGCGCAGCGAGTTGCGGGAAACCTATAGTGATGGAACGCTGCGCAACTGGCAGTACTCAGCGGCGGATAACATCCTGCGGGCGAGCCTGACAGTCAATCAGGTCCCCAGCACCGGCAAGATCGTGATTGGACAGATTCACAACAAGGACAGCAACAAACCCATGGTGAAGCTGGAATACCAATACAAAACGTCGGCTTCGACGGGGAACATTGTCGCCAAGGTACGCATGCACCCCGACGATGAAGAGGGCCGGGTCATTAACATTGCGACGGGTGTGCCACTCGACCGCGACTTTTCCTACCAGATCCACCTCAGCCCGAAGGGCGCACTGGGCATCAGCGCAGCAGGAAACAACTGGAGAACCACCATCGACCCGAGCTGGAAGACTAAACCACTCTATTTCAAAGCAGGGGCGTATGTGCAGGACAACACCGGCTATCCCACCGAGGGCGCAAGAGTGACGTTCAGGATGCTGGAGATCCAACACAACATTAAGTCGCCTCTCTAGGTGACTAGAGTTGGCACGCCGATCCGAAGGGTGAAGACTCAAGTGGGCTTCCCCGTCGATCGGCTACCAAGTGATCGCTGTCTGAAACTCAACAACGCGGGCGGCAGGTGCCCTTGTTTGCTTATCGAAGAATAAACGAATTACTGCGAAGACCCGCCAGCCGCCAACTCTTTGAGTTTGATCTCGGCCAATGGATGTCCGGCCTTGGCCGCCATTGCCCAGAACCGCGCCGCTTCCGCCGGATCCGGCGCCTTGCTCGGGCTGCCAGCCAGACTGATCACACCCACTTGGTAGGCGGCCTTGCCATCACCGGCCAGTGCGGCCATGCGCAACAGCCGAATACCCTCTTCCCGCGCGCCCAGCCCGACACCACGAAAGGTCAGGATGTGCCCGTAGAAACTCTGCGCGCCGACATCGCCCAGGTTGGCCATGCGTGAGAATTGACCCTCCATCCAGCGCCAGCCGCGAGGCTGGCGCACGAACCATGGCCAGTGAAACAACCGGCGGGCCAGCCAGTAGCCGGCCCGCGCCTTGAGCTTCAGGAACACTCAGGCTTCCGCCGATTCGGGGTACTCGTATTCGAATACGCGAACCACTTCCGAGGCATGCCATGAGGCAGCGGCGACGCCGTCGGACGGGCCGGTGAAGCGCCCCAAGCGCTCGACGCATTCGAAGAATCCGGTACGCGGCAAGCGGCTGGCACCCTGGCTGATCACCAGGGAACTGCGCAGCGGCTGTTCGGCCTTGGCATCCAGTGCGGCCAGATGTTCAAGTGCGGCGGTCAGGGTTTGCATGGCGGGCGTAGGAAGCTGCAATCGCTCCAGCAATGCCCGGTAGGTCAGGAGGTGACGCTGTCGGCGCGCCTGATCCAACTCGCCCAGCAATCCATCCCAGTGTTGACGACTGATGCGTACGCTCACGATTCATCCCTCCACCCTGGCACCGTCAATTCCCAGGCCAGGCTGCGGCGAATCGCGGCGTCGGGCAGACGCTCGCCACTTTCGATCATGGCCAGGTAAGACGGGCTGATGCCTACCGTGCGGGCGAGCGCCTCGATGGCGATGCCCTTCCCTTCGCGCAAACTGCGTAATTGATCCAGACCCGGAAGAATGGTGTCTGGCGTTGTCGCGAGCGGCGTCGGGGCCGCACGTGACGGTGCTTCGTTGATGCCTGCTGCTTTCAGTAGAGCCTGATACTGAGCCCACGGCAGAACCGCGTATTCGGGCTCGCCTTCGCGTGTAATTATCTGAATATCCATGATTACCCCGTAGGACAACAACACTTAGCGAGTCGGCACTTTTCCCTAGAAGTGTAATCCTAACAGCGGCCAAGGTCGCGGGGGCTATCTATATGAAGCACAGACGGGATCGAATCAGGTTTTTTTCGGTTTCTGCAGCTTGAGTTGTTCAGGGGTGTCGGGCAATCGCTCGACCACCGCGAGCTTTTCCGGGACCTGGCGTTTGCGCCAGGCGCGGAAGGCGTTGAGTTCATCGTCGAGAACTTTCATCAGCCAGGCCAACACGGCGATGTCATCGATCATGCCGAACAGCGGCAGAAAATCCGGAATGGCATCGACCGGACTGAGGAAATACATCAGGCCGGCGACCACCGATATCAGCGCCTTGGGACTGATGGCCCGGTATTCGCCACGCCAGTACGCCAGGCACAACGCCTGTAACAGGCGCAGATCATCCTTGAGCTTGCCCAACCGGTTACCCTGGCTGGCACTTTTGCTGGCCACCGCAAACAGTAAGGTCGGCAAGCGCCCACGGGCGAGCAGGCGTCCGGCCAAGGGCAGGAAACGAGCAAAATTCCAGGGTGCTTTCATGATGCCTCCGGCAGAAATGTTATCCACACAAATTGTGGATAACCTTGTGAACAGAGCCACTTTTCATGGCTGAAAGGCCCGCTGCATAAGGGCTGCACTTAGATCGGGCGTTTTTTACCCATCTAAAAAAACCTAATATTTCATTGACTTGGAGGTCTGCCGAAGGTTAGGCACGGCCCCCACACTGACTATGACTTCAGTGTACGGCAACTGTTCGCTTTGTTTACCTGTGTACAGGTTCGTGCAATCAACGCCAGATGCAACAACGCCCCGCATTAGCGAGGCGTTGTCGTTAAAGCAGACGCGAATTACTTGGCAGCGTCTTCTTTTGCTGGATCCTTGATTCCCAGCAGTTCCAGGTCGAACACCAGCACCGAGTTGGCCGGGATCGCCGGGCTTGGGCTTTGCGCGCCGTAAGCCAGTTCGCTAGGAATATACAGCTTGTACTTCTCGCCTACGTGCATCAGTTGCAGGCCTTCGACCCAACCCGGGATCACACCGCTAACCGGCAAATCGATCGGGCTGCCGCGCTCGACGGAGCTGTCGAAAACGGTGCCATTGGTCAGCTTGCCGGTGTAGTGGACGGTCACTACGTCAGTCGGCTTTGGCTGGGCGCCATCGGCTTTCTTTTCCACTTCATATTGCAGGCCCGAAGCGGTAGTCACGACGCCAGCTTTCTTGGCGTTTTCTTCGAGGAATTTCTTGCCGGCAGCTGCCGACTCTTCACTCATCTTGGCCATACGCTCTTCAGCACGCTTTTGCAGCGCGGCGAAGGCTTCTACCAATTCTTCATCCTTGAGTTTCTGTTCTTTCTTGCCGACCGCATCTTCAATGCCCTGGGCAACGGCTTTGGAGTCCAGATCATCCATGCCTTCCTGAGCCAGGCTCTTGCCCATGTTCAGGCCAATTCCGTAGGAAGCTTTTTGCGCCGGGGTTTTCAGCTCTACGCTGGTTTGCGAATCGCAACCCGCAAGTACCAGGCTAACCAGGGCCACCGCCGCCGCCAACCGATGCTGTTTCATGCTATTTCCTTGTTCATGCGCCTAAAGGGCAATCGAGTAAAGTCGCGAGCTTATCAGGCGGCCACGACCAATGGCTACCGGCATGAGAGCCACAAACTGGCGATAAGTTCAGGTGTTTAAACGCATTTCACCATGCTGATGATGAAACTTCCGTCATCTTGCACTCAGGGAGGCTGAACATCTGGCGTAATGGCCCCTTGCCGCATCCCTGGCCCTAAGGCATAACGGTAGCAATAATAGACAAGGATGGTCCACGTGCGCCTTTTGCTCCGCTTACTGGCTCTTTTTGTTGCTTTGGTGGTCCTCGCCCTGGCCGTGGTCCTGTACTACGTCGCCAACCCGAAACTGCCGCGCCACGCGGCCGCGCAACAGGTGCATTACCTGGAGCAATGGAACGCCGAAGACCGCCAGCGTTACTATTTCACGCCCCAGGGCACTCAGGTAAAGGGCTTGCACTACGACTGGTTCACCGCCCTGGAACTGCCCTTTTCACAACAACGATTCGCCGCGCCGGAGTACCTCGCGCGCTTCGGTTTCCTGATCGACCCCGAGCAGAAACCCACGCCGAACAACCCCGGCAACCTGCCCGTGGGCTTCGCACGGCATCAGAATCCCGGCAGCGCGGATACATTTCTGGATATTACCTGCGCCGCCTGTCACACCGGTGAACTGCGCTTGAACGGGCAAGCCGTGCGCATTGACGGCGGCTCTGCGCAGCATGTGTTGCCCTCCAGCGTACCCACCTTGCAGGGTGGCAGCTTTGGCCAGGCGCTGGTCGCGAGCCTGGCTTCCACTTACTACAACCCCTGGAAGTTCGAACGTTTCGCCCGCAACGTCCTTGGACCGGACTACGAGGCCGGGCACCAGGCACTGCGCGAGGCATTCAAGGGTTCCCTGGATACTTTCCTGAAGGTGGCCTGGAACGATACTCACCGCGGGCTCTACCCCACCGAAGAAGGTCCCGGGCGTACCGACGCGTTCGGGCGCATTGCCAACGCCAGCTTCGGCGACGCAATTTCCCCCGCCAATTACCGCGTGGCCAATGCCCCCGTCGACTACCCACAGTTGTGGGACATGTGGACCTTCGACTGGGTGCAGTGGAATGGCTCGGCGCAGCAGCCCATGGCGCGCAATATCGGTGAAGCCCTGGGAGTAGGCGCTACGCTGAGCTTTTTCGATGCCGAAGGGCAGCCCCTCAAGGACGACAATCGATACCCGTCCAGCGTCCGGGTGCGGGATCTGCACCTGATCGAACAAACCTTGCAACGACTCAAGCCGCCGGCCTGGCCGGAAGAATGGTTGGGCGCGGTGGACAAGCCGCTGGCCGCCAAAGGTCGCGCGTTGTTCGCAGAGAACTGCGCCGGTTGCCACGTACCGCGCGTCAGCATCAGCGAAGGGCGCCCGGTGCAACAGTTGAAAATGCTGCCCGTGGAGGTAATCGGCACCGACCCGGGCGCCGCCAACAATATCGCCGATCACCGCTTCGACCTGACGGCCTTGCAGTGGGACCCGGCCGAGTTGGCGCGCCTGGACGTACAACTGCATCCAGCCCCCACCGAACCTCTGGACCTGAGCCAGCTGTCGGTGGCCAAGGGGCTGGCGTATGTCACGGCATTCGTCGGCAACCGCGCCTATCGCGAGGCCGCCGTCACGCCGGCCGAGCGCGCGGACATGGATGGCTTCGGCCTGCCGATCGGCGTCCAGGAACTGCGCGCCTACAAGGCCCGGCCCCTGCCGGGTGTATGGGCGACGCCGCCGTTCCTGCACAACGGTTCGGTGCCGAGCATTTATCAATTGCTTTCGCCCCAGGACGAACGCGCCACCACCTTCTACAAAGGCACCTTCGAGTACGACCCGCGGCATTTGGGCTATCGCACCGAAGCCTTTAGCAATGGCTTTGTGTTCGACACGCGCATAACCGGCAATCACAACAGCGGGCACGAGTTCCGCGCCGGCAAGCGTGGCAACGGCGTGATCGGACGCTTGCTGCAACCCGAAGAGCGCTGGGCGTTGTTGGAGTATTTGAAAGTGCTGGGCGGCCCTCTGGAGGCGCAACTGCCATGAAACGACTCTGGATGCGCCTGGGCGCCTTTCTCGGCAAGGCCCTGCTCTGTTTGCTGGTCCTGGGGTTACTCGGCTGGGCATTGGCCACGGCATGGTTCGCCTGGCAGCACCGTGGACCGGTATCTACGCAAGAGCTGATCCCCAACGGTGAAGCCGCAATGACCCAGGACATCATCCAGACGGCGGTGCGTATCGTCGACCAGCACCGTGAAAGCACACGCTACCTGCGCGATGCCCACGCCAAGGCTCACGGCTGCTTTAAGGCCGAAGTGCAGGTGTTATCGGAACTGGCGGCAGAACTGCGTCAGGGTGTGTTCAGCGAGCCAGGCAAAACCTGGCAGGCGACCCTGCGCCTGTCCAACGGCAACGCCTACCCTCAATTCGACAGCATCCGCGATGCCCGGGGCATGGCGATCAAGCTGCACGATGTGCCCGGCAAACAGCTGCTTGACGATCAACCGGGTCGAGGTGAACAGGACTTCGTGATGTTCAGCCATCCGAACTTCTTTGTCAGCGATGTCGCCGAGTATCGTCAGAATGTGGCTGCCCAGGCGGATGGCAAAAAATTGCTGGCGTTCTTTCCGGGCTGGGACCCGCGCACCTGGCAGGTCCGCCATCTGATTATCGCCCTGGCGACACTCTCCCCCGCCCCGGAAAGCCCGACGCGCACCACTTACTTTTCGGTTTCGCCCTACAAGTTCGGTGAGGCCAATGCCAAGTTTCGGGTCGTGCCGGATCCTGGTAGCTGCCCGGCCTACACCTTGCCCGCGCAGAACCGTGAGTTACCGAATTTTCTGCGAAATGCGCTGTACCAGCAGTTATCGACCGATCGGATGCCCGCGTGTTTTGTCTTGCAGATACAGCGGCAGGACCCCGGCAAGTACATGCCGATCGAGGACACCAGTATTGAATGGCAAGAGAACGATGCGCCCTTCGAGACGGTGGCGCGGATCACCCTGCCCGCCCAGGATTTCGACACCCCGGCACTGAACCTGCAATGCGATAACCAGTCGTTCAACCCTTGGTTCGGGCTTGAGGCGCACCGCCCCATCGGCGGGATCAACCGACTGCGCAAAGCCGTTTACGAAGCTGTGAGCGATTACCGTCATGCTCGTAATCAAGCTATGTAGGAGTAGGAGCGAGCACGCTCGCGAAAAACTGGAGGGCACCACGGGGTGTCAGGTATCCCGCGTCATCGTTGACGTCCATCGCGAGCATGCTCGCTCCTACAGTGAAGGAAAAGCCAAACGCCAGACAGCAAAAAGCCCGCATTAAGCGGGCTTTCTGTGGTGACCTGGCGTTCAGTGTTCCAGGTTACCGAATATGGCGCAGCGGACGGGACTCGAACCCGCGACCCCCGGCGTGACAGGCCGGTATTCTAACCG
>NZ_JBYTEO010000040.1:0-59906 GCF_058791355.1 Pseudomonas sp. EB271-G4-1 | reverse complement strand
GGCTGCGATCTTTTGATCTTGATCTTAAAAACAAGATCAAAAGATCGCAGCCTGCGGCAGCTCCTACAAAGGAACGCAGCGTGCATGCTCAACTATCGACAATTGCATTACTTCTGGGTGGTGGCCAAGACGGGCAGCATCGTGCGCGCTTGCGAGCAACTGAACCTGACGCCACAAACCATCAGCGGGCAGATCTCACTGCTCGAACAAACCTATGGCATTGAATTGTTCCGCCGGGTGGGTCGACAGCTTGAGCTGACGGAGGCAGGCCGGCAAACCTTGCCTTACGCCGAGCAAATGTTTCAGTTGGGGGGCGAACTGGAATTGATGCTGCGCGCGCAGCCCAACGAGCAGCAGATCCTGTTTCGCGTGGGCGTGGCCGACGTGGTGCCCAAATCCATCGTCTATCGCCTGATCGCGCCGACCATGGAGTTGACTGAGCCACTGCGCATCACCTGCCGCGAAGACAAGCTCGAGCGGCTGCTGGCCGATCTGGCCATCCAGCGCCTGGACCTGGTGATCTCCGACAGCCCGATGCCTTCGCACCTGGACATCAAGGGCTACAGCCAGAAGCTTGGCGAATGCGGGATCAGTTTCTTCGCCACTGCCGAATTGGCGGCGCGCTATGGCCAGGACTTCCCCCGTAGCCTGCACGGCGCGCCCCTGCTGATTCCCGGGCCGGAAACCGTGGTGCGCAGCCGTTTGCAACGCTGGTTCGCCGAGCAGCAGATCCAGCCGCAGATCGTCGGCGAGTTCGACGACAGTGCCTTGATGCAGGCGTTCGGCCAATCCGGCAGCGGAATCTTCATCGGCCCGAGCGTGATCGCCAACGAAGTGCAGCGCCAATACGGCGTGCAAGTGATTGGCCAGACCGACGCGGTCAGCGAGTCGTTCTACGCCATTTCAGTGGAGCGCAAGGTCAAGCACCCTGGCATTGTCGCCATTACCGAAGGTGCCCGACGCGAGTTGTTTACCGAACTGTAAAGCCTCAGGCGCAGACTTCCCGGGGCTTGAACGTCATCAGGGCGATGGCCAGCAGGATTGAGGCGAGGATAAAAGCCGCTGCCGCGAAGCCAAGGCCTTGCAGCCCTACGCTGTCGATCACCCGCCCGCCGATCATCGCTCCCAGGCCAATACCCAGGTTGGCGCCGGCAATGTTCAGCGAAGCGGCGAACGCCGGCGCTTCAGGCGCGGCCTTCATCAGGCGCACGTGACTGACCAGGAACATCGCCGCCTGGGCCACGCCCCAAATGCCCATCGCCGCGGCCAGACCGAGGGGCGAATGAATGTTCGGCACCAATGCCACCAGGCCGGCAATCATGAACGCACAGAACATCATCGACGCCATCAGCGGGTGACGATCCACCGCACGACCGCCCAGCGAGTTGCCGATCAACCCGACCGCGCCGAAGCCCATCAGGCACCAGCCAACCACGGTGCCGTTGAACCCGGCCAGGCGCTCAAGGATATCGGCCAGATAGGTGTAGGCCGTGAACATGCCGCTGAACACAATCACCGACAGCAACACATGACCCAGCATCAGCGGGCTGCGCAGGATCTTCAATTGCGACAGCAAACTCACCTGATGCTGGTGCAGGTTGGTTTTCGGCAAGTAGATAAACAGCAGCAGTGCCTTGGCAAAGGCGATGACCGCCAGAATGGCGAAAGCACTGCGCCAGCCGAACGCATCGGAAATCAACGTGCCCACGGGAATGCCGAACACCGTGGCACAGACTATGCCAAAGCCGATCTTGGCGATGGCGCGGCCGGCGTAATCGGGACCGACGATGTCCACCGCGGTCTCACTGGCCAGCGCCCAGAACACCGGCAACCCCAGCGCCGGAATCAACCGGGCAAGCGCCATGACCCAGATGTTCGGCGCCAGTGCCGCCAGGGTGTTGGCCAGGCCAAACATGATCAGCACCGAGATAAACAGCTTGCGCCGCTCGAAGCGGGCGAAGTACGCCGTGAGGAATGGTCCGAATGCGGCGACAGTGAAGGCGAACAGGGTGACCAGCAAACCAGCTTGCGGGATGCTGACGTCCAGGTCCCGGGCAATGGCCGGTAACAGGCCGACGATAACGAATTCCGTGGTCAGCACCGTGAAGCCGGCGGCAGACAACAGAAGAATGGGCAACAGCATGCAAAACTCCAGAAAACGACAACACCAGCGATAGCCCGAAGGCCCACTGGCAGACATGAAAATGAGGATGGCGAATATTAACAGAGTGATTGCGCACGCGGTTGCCCGAACCTGCAAATCGCGTCGCTTAGTCGAGCGGCAGTTCGTCACAGGCCTGAAGGATTCTTCCTACGCTGTGATAAAGTCCGCGCCCTGCAAAACGTACACCCAGCGCTCATCGACCTTTCATGACGTCGATAGCGCGACCCTCTTCGGTTTCCTGCCTGAAGCTGCTCTGCAGCAGCGGTGAAACCTTGCACTTATAAAAATCCGAGATGCCGTTTTATGACTGCTTCAGCCCCTTCTTTATTGCAACGCTTGAAACGCCTGAGCCTGGTCACGCAAATCGTGATCGGCCTGATCGCCGGTATCGCCCTGGCCTCGTTCGCGCCTGAAGCGGCGAAATCCACGGCGTTCATCGGCAAAGTCTTCGTCAGCGCGCTCAAGGCGGTCGCGCCGATTCTGGTGTTCGTGTTGGTCATGGCATCGATCGCCAACCATAAGCACGGCCAGGAAACCCATATCCGGCCAATTCTGTTCTTGTACCTGCTGGGGACTTTCGCTGCCGCCGTGGTCGCGGTGGTTGCCAGCATGATGTTCCCGTCCAGCCTGGTGCTGTCGACCCATGACGTTGCAGTGTCCGCGCCGGGCGGAATTGGTGAAGTGCTGCAAAGCCTGCTGCTGAGCGTGGTCGACAATCCGGTCAGCGCCTTGATGAACGCCAATTTCATCGGCATCCTGGCGTGGGCCATCGGCATGGGCATCGCCATTCGCCATGCCGGCGACACCACCCGTGAAGTGCTGGGCGACTTGTCCAACGGCGTGACGGTGATCGTGCGCCTGGTGATCTGCTTCGCGCCGCTGGGGATCTTCGGCCTGGTGGCCTCGACCCTGGCTACCTCCGGTTTCGGCGCCTTGATCGGCTACGCGCAACTGCTGGCCGTACTGCTCGGCTGCATGCTGTTCGTGGCGTTGGTAATGAACCCGCTCATCGTGTTCTGGAAACTGCGCCGCAACCCGTATCCGCTGGTGCTGACCTGCCTGCGCGAAAGCGGCATAACCGCGTTCTTCACCCGCAGCTCGGCGGCGAACATTCCGGTCAACCTGGAACTGAGCAAGCGCCTGGGCTTGCACGAAGACACCTATTCGGTGTCGATCCCGCTCGGCGCCACCATCAACATGGCCGGCGCGGCGATCACCATCACCGTGCTGACCCTGGCAGCCGTGCACACCCTGGGCATCGCCGTGGACATCCCGACCGCCATCCTGCTGAGCGTCGTTGCGGCAATCTGCGCCTGTGGCGCCTCGGGCGTGGCCGGTGGTTCGTTGCTGCTGATCCCGCTGGCGTGCAGCCTGTTTGGCATCCCGAGCGAAATCGCCATGCAGGTGGTGGCGGTCGGCTTCATCATTGGCGTGCTGCAGGACTCGGCCGAGACTGCGCTGAACTCGTCTACCGATGTGCTGTTCACCGCGGCTGCTTGCCTGGGCGAAGAACAGAAAGTCCAAAGATTGGCGTAACGCTGCAGACTCTGTGGGAGCGGGCTTGCTCGCGAAGGGGTCGTCAGCTTCAACATTAACGTTGCCTGACACACCGACTTCGCGAGCAAGCCCGCTCCCACAGGTCCGGTGCTGAGCATGAAAAATGATCGCCCACGAAAAAGCCCGCCCAGGCGCAAACCTGGGCGGGCTTTTTTGCAGCTGGACGGTTTAGAACGCGCCCATGTAGTCGCGCTTGCCCACTTCCACGCCGTTATGACGCAGCAGCGCATAGGCGGTGGTGACGTGGAAGAAGAACTGCGGCAGGCCGTAGGTCAGCAGGTAAGCCTGGCCGGAGAAACGCTTCTCTTTCGGCGTGCCTGGGCGGGTTACGATCTCGATGCCCTCCTTGCCGTTGATCTGCTCGGGTGTGAACTCGCCGATGTAGGCCAGGACCTTGGCGATCAGTGCTTGCAGTTCGGCGAAGGTGGTTTCGCTGTCGTCGTATTTCGGCAGTTCGACTTCAGCCAGACGGGAAGTCACGCCTTTGGCGAAATCAACGGCGATCTGCACCTGACGTACCAGTGGGAACATGTCCGGGTACAGGCGCGCTTGCAGGAAAGCGTTCGGGTCGATGTTTTTCGCAGTGGCGTGGGCCTCGGCTTTTTTCAGCACGTCGCTCAGGGCGTTGAGCATTTGCTGGAAAACAGGAACGGAGGCGTCGTACAGGGAAATAGTCATGGCAGTCTCGTGTGATGACAGGAGGAAAACGTCGGCCGATTATAGCCGTGCGCGGTCCTCCCGAGATCGCTCTTTTTGCTACTTGCCCGCACGCGCCTCCCGAGGCATGCCCAAGGCGCGCTCGGCAATGATGTTGCGCTGGATCTCGTTGCTGCCGCCATAGAGGGTGTCGGCGCGGCTGAACAGGTACAGAGACTGCAGCCGAGTCAGTTGATAAGGCGCAGCTTCGAGCAGTTCTGCCTCGGCGCCCAGTACGTCCATCGCCAGCTTGCCGAGGCTGGCATGCCAGGTCGACCAGAACAGCTTGTAGATGGTCGCCTCCTTGCGCAGCGATCCATCCTGGCTTCCCGAGAGCATGCGCAGCGAGTTGTAGCGCATGATCCGCAACCCACTCCAGGCCTCGGCCAGGCGTTGGCGCAGGATCGGATCGCGGGCAGCCCCGTTGCGCTTGGCGATGGCGATGATTTCGTTGAGTTCGTTCTGGAACTGCATCTGTTGGCCGAGGGTCGACACGCCGCGCTCGAACCCCAGCAACGCCATGGCGATTTTCCAGCCGTCGCCCGGCGCGCCGATAATATTGGCGGCGTCGGTGCGGGCGTCATCGAAGAACACTTCGTTGAACTCCGAGGTGCCGGTCAGTTGCTCGATCGGTCGCACGGTGATTGAAGCCTGGGCCATCGGGACCAGCAGGAAAGACAAACCTCGATGGCCGACGCTGCCCGGTTCAGTGCGAGCAATCACAAAGCACCAATCCGATTCATGGGCCAGGGAGGTCCAGACTTTCTGCCCGTTGATCACCCAACTGCCGGTCGCTTCGTCCAGCGTCGCGCGGGTCTTGACGTTGGCGAGGTCGGAGCCGGCCCCTGGCTCGGAATAGCCCTGGCACCAGAAGCTCGTGCCGTTGACGATCCCAGGCAGAAAACGCTGTTGCTGCTCGACCGTGCCGAATGCGGCAATAGTCGGCCCGGCCAGGCCTTCACCGATATGCCCCATGCGCCCTGGGCCGCCAGCGCGGGCGTACTCTTCGTGAAAAATCACCTGCCGCGTGATCGACAGCCCACGCCCGCCATGCTTAGGCGCCCAGCCGACGCATGTCCAGCCGCCCTCGGCCAGTTTGCGCTCCCAGGCTTTGCGCTCTTGGGGAAACATGTGCTCATCGCCAGGGCCGCCGCGAAAACGCAGGGACTCGAATTCGCCACAGAGGTTGGCGCTCATCCAGTCGGCGACTTCCTGGCGAAAGCACTCGTCTTGCTCGCTGAAACTGATTTTCATGGTTGCTCTCCAAGAATCACCGCGGCGATCCGCTCGCGATGCCAGGCCGGCAGCCCGAGGAAGCTCTCGCTGGCGCGGGCGCGCTTGAAGTAGAGGTGTGGGTCATATTCCCAAGTGAAACCGACGCCGCCATGCAACTGGATCGACTCGGACGCGCAGTGGAAAAAGGTTTCCGAGCACTGCGCCTTGGCCAGCGCTGCTGCCAGCGGCAGTTCGCCCGCCACGTCGGCATCGCCCCGGGGATCAAGGGCTTCCTGAGCGACGCACGCCGCGTAGTAGCAGGCCGAACGCGCGCATTCGACTTGCAGCATCATGTCCGCGGCACGGTGTTTGAGGGCCTGGAAACTGGCGATGGGGCGACCGAACTGCTGACGCTCCTGCATGTAGGCCACGCTGAGGTCGAGCACCTGCTGCGCGCCGCCGGTCTGTTCGGCAGCCAGGCCGATGCAGGCCAGTTGCAGGACCTGCTCCAGGTGCGGCCAGCCGTTGCCGAATGTACCCAGCAGGCAGTCGGCTTCGAGGTACAGGCCCTTGAGCTCGATGCGAGCCTGGCGCCGGGTCTGGTCCATGGTCGGCAGCATTTGCCGCTCGATGCCCGCCCGCGCGGCGTCAATGGCGAACAGACTGATGCCCGCCTCGCCGGTCGATCCGGGTTGCCGTGCGGCAATGATCAAGAGGTCGGCGCCATGGCCATCCAGTACATGCTTGAGCGTGCCGTCGAGGACAAAACCGTCGCCCTCAGCCACCACCGTGGCCTGGACATCGCCGGCCGACCAGCCGTTGGCACTGCTGAACGCCAGGGTCGCGGTCAGGCTGCCGTCGGCAATCGAAGGCAACCAACGCTGCTTCTGTTCATCATTGGCGGCCAGCAATAACGCTGGCGTGGCCATGCAAGCAGTGGCGAAAAACGGCGAGCACAACAATCGCCGCCCCATCTGCTCCAGCAGGATTGCCAGCTCGACGAAGCCCAGCCCGAGGCCGCCATAGGCTTCGGGAATATGGATCGCGGGCCAGCACATTTCCTGGCATAACCGCTGCCAGAGGGCCTCGTCGAAACCCCGTTCGCTGACCATTGCCGCGCGCACGGCGGCCGAATCCGACACATCGGCGAGCAAGCCCTCGGCCGATGCGCGGATCATTTCCTGTTCGTCGCTGAATGCAAACTCCATCGCGGCGCCTTCTGCTCGTCTGGTGGGGCACGCGTGGCGCAACACCCCTTTGAACATGAAGTCTGCCGCTGTGCGGGCGCGGTGAAATCGTCAGCCTTGCCTAGTCCGAACGAGCGATGCCGTGGACAATGAAGCGCTGCACGCAGGCAAGGCTCGACTAACCTCCATCAACGAGGTCTTATAAGCCGAGAAAATCCTGACCAACCCTTAGCGAGGTTCCAGACACTGTGAGTACTGAGCAAGAAACGACTTTCGACGAACCACGCCTGAACAGCACGGAAATCCGCATTCTGGGTTCCCTGATCGAAAAACAGGCCACCAGCCCGGAAACCTACCCGCTGACCCTCAATGCCCTGGTGATTGCCTGCAATCAGAAAACCAGCCGCGAGCCGGTGATGAACCTCACCCAGGGCCAGGTTGGCCAGAGCCTGCGCGCCCTCGAAGGACGCGGCTTCGCCAGACTGGTGATGGGCAGCCGCGCCGATCGCTGGGAGCACAAGGTCGACAAGGCACTGGAACTGGTGCCAGCGCAGGTGATCCTGACCGGGCTGATGTTTCTGAGGGGACCGCAGACGGTCAACGAACTGCTGACCCGCAGCGGGCGCATGCATGATTTCGAGGATGCGGAGCAGGTCGTGCATCAGCTGGAACGCCTGATCGCCCGTGGCCTGGCAGTGCTGATCCCGCGTCAGGCCGGACAACGCGAAGATCGTTATACCCACGCACTGGGTGATCCGGCGGATATCGAAGCGATCCTCGCGGCCCGCCAAAACGCGCCGGAGCGTGGTGCTGGCGGCGCGGTATCGGTTGAACGAATCGAGGAGCTCGAAGCACGAATTGCCGCGCTGGAAGAGCGCTTGGCACGCCTCGAATAAAGGGGCGAGCCTTTGCGGGCGGCAATTGCGGCTGCCCGTCAATCAATAGGCAAGGCTGCTGCGGGCAAACTCCACGGCTTTTTGAAACTGCTCATCGGTCGGGCGCACACCGGTATAAAGCACGAATTGCTCCAGTGCCTGGATCGCAATCACTTCGAGCCCGGTGATGACATGTTTGCCCTCGGTACGAGCGCGCACGATCAGCGGAGTTTCCGCAGGAACCGCGACGACATCGAAGACGATATCCGCAGCCGCAATGGCATGGGCATCGAACGCCAACTGCTCGGCATGTGGGCCGGTCATGCCGATGGGCGTGACGTTGATGAGCATTTGCGGACGTTGCTCACCGAGCTCGGCTTGCCACGGGTAACCCAGCGACTGGGCCAATGCCTGGCCCGCGCGCTCATTACGCGCCACGATCAGGCCATCGCGGTAACCGCCATCGCGCAAGGCGCTGGCCACTGCCTTGGCCATGCCGCCACTGCCAAGCAACGCAAACGTGGTGTCCTTGGACACCTGGTGGGTCTGCAGCAACTGGGCAATGGCGATGTAGTCGGTATTGAAGGCCTTGAGATGGCCGTCGGTATTGACGATGGTGTTGATCGACTGGATGGCTGCGGCAGAAGGGTCCAGTTCATCGACCAGGGCTATGCAGGCTTCCTTGAACGGCATCGATACACCGCAACCCCGAATTCCCAGGGCGCGAATGCCGCCGACGGCGCCCGGCAGATCCTGACTGGAAAACGCCTTGTAGTAGAAATTCAGCCCCAACTGCTCATACAGGTGATTGTGAAATCGCAGGCCAAAGTTCCCAGGGCGTCCGGAGAGGGACATGCACAGCTGGGTGTCTCTGTTGGGGTTCATCTGCATATGAATCTCCTTGTGCTGCACTTTCGGATGGAAGGGATTAGCCTGCCCATCGGGTTCTGATCAATCATATTTGCGTGCACTGGCGGACGCCGCATGACCGTAAGGATGACGACACAGACCTTACACAAAATTTACCCGGCGGCTGTGCTGTTTTTTTAAAAAAAGCTGTCTTAGAAGTATCCCCGCGACATTCCTTGAGTCTATTGCAGACACAAGCGCCGGGGCGAAGCACCGAGGAGTCATCATGATCCGTAGAATCCCCACAGTGGCTTTGCTGATCGGCGCCCTCGCGGTCGCAGGCCAAGCAGAGGCCCATGGCGGTGGCGGTTGGGAAGGTCCGGCGGTATTTGGCGCGATCGTCGGCTCTGCCATCGTTGGCTCGGCAATCATCAACAGCAACCGGCCTGTGTACGTGACGCCGCAACCGGTCTACGCCCAGCCGGTTTATGCGCAACCGCAGCCGGTGTACATGGCGCCGCCCCCACCGGTCTACTACCAAACCGCACCGGTGTATGTGGGGCAACCGATCTACTACCGCCCGGCACCGGTCTATTACGGCCCACCCCGTGGTTACTACGGCCCACCTCGCGGCTACTACGGTCCGCCCCACGGCTACGGCCGCTGGTAATCCCGCGCGCGCAATCCGCCGTTCGTCGTCACAGGTCTGGAAAGATCCTGTCGGTGTCGTTCTCGGGACAGTGTCGACCGGTGAAGTCGGCAAGATTGACTCGCCCTTCCCTTTTGCGCCAGCAACAGCAATAACGGCGCCTGCAACGGGTCAATAACAACAAGGACGAGCTCATGCCCACGCAAAACCCGCACCGCATCAATGGCCTGTGCACTTGCAGCAAGGTCTACAACGCCCTGACGGAACTCAAGCAGCTCGAAGGTCATCGCAGCGCCAAGTTCCTTTCGCTACTGACGCAGAACCTGGTGAGAAAGGGACTGCTCAGCGAGCAGGAAGTGGTTCATATGCTCGACCAGGTGGTCGTCTGAGCGTCAGCCGGTGGGCTGACCTCACTGGCATCAATGACCACTATTGAAAACGTTGATTTTCCCTCGACGCACCCGGACCGTAAGGTGACTCCACAGATTGATGGAGGTCCCTATGATGTCTCAGATTCAGATCATGTCCGTTATCGGCAGCGCCGTTCCCGCACCGCTCAGAGCGCTTGGGTTGCTCGCCTGCTGGTACCTGGTCCAGGACGGCGAACAAATCAGCGGCCCGCTGACCTCACTACCGGACGCCCAGGCGTTGTCCCTGCAAATCGGCACGGGACAGCCGGGCAAGCTCAGTGCCTAAGGCAGCTGAACCCGCGGTTTGGTCTCGATGAAAATGGCCCAGCTCGACATGAACAGGGCCGCGATCAACGGACCGATGACAAACCCGTTGAGCCCGAACAGCGCCAGGCCGCCCAGGGTCGAGATCAGGATCATGTAGTCCGGCATCTTCGTGTCCTTGCCCACCAGGATCGGGCGCAGCACGTTATCCACCAGGCCGATTACGAATACCCCGAACAACCCCAGCACCACGCCTTGCCAGACTGCGCCGGTCAACAGGAAAAACGCCGCCACCGGCGCCCAGACAATCCCTGCCCCAACTGCTGGCAACAAGGACAGAAGCGCCATCAACACCGCCCAGACCAGCGCGCTCGGAATGTCGAGAAACCAGAAAATCATTCCGCCCAATGCACCCTGGGTAATCGCTACCAATAGGTTGCCCTTCACCGTGGCTCGCACCACGCGGTTGAACTTGAGCTGCAAACGGCGTTTCTGGTGTTCTTCCAATGGCACGGCCATGCGTACCTTGCGCGCGAGTTCAGCGCCGTCGCGCAGGAAGAAAAACAACAGGTAGAGCATGATGAAAAAGCTGACGATGAACTCGAATGTACCCTGGCCAAGACTGAACACCCGATTAGTCACCTCGCCGCCTGCCATCGCGCTCTTGACGATTTTCTCCCGAAGCCCGTTCAACTCTCCCACGCCGAACCGATCGAGCAAATGCTGGAAATACGGTGGCAAGTGATGCTTGAACTGCGTTACATACGCGGCAATGTCCAGCTCACCGCTCTCGATACTCTTGTACAGCGCCGTCCCTTCCTGAACCAGCAGGAAGCTGATGATGATCACCGGCAGGATCGCAATCACCAGGCAGATGCTTAACGTACAGAACGACGTCAGGTTGCGCTCCCAGCCGAACTTGAGCTGCAGCCGGCGCTGCATGGGCGCAAAGACAATCCCCAGGATCACCGCCCAGAACACCGCACCGTAGAATGGCAGCAGGATCCAGATGAACGCGATGCTCACCAACACCAGCAAAACCGCCAGCGATTTATCTTTTAGCGTCTCTTCGTTCATATCCGATCCTGGCCAGTCACCGGGCGCAACGTTGCGCCCTGATGCTTAGGCCATCACAGCGAGCGCGAGTGCCGTACGTTGTTCAAAAAGCATCGGAGGAAGGCGCCCAGGGGACCAATGGTGAAAATTCGGGCAAAAAAAAGGGGAGCACATGCCCCCCCGAGGTTTAAAGCGTTGTATCGCGGCCGTTAACTCAGCCTTCGATCTCGATCAGGATCTCGCCCGGGTTCACCCGGTCGCCCTTGGCCACGTGAATGGCGGTGACTTTGCCGGCGATGGCGGCCTGGACTTCGGTTTCCATCTTCATCGCTTCGGTGATCAGCACAGCCTGGCCCGCCTTGACACTGTCGCCTTCCTTGACCAGCACATCGACGATGTTGCCCGGCATGGTGGTGCTGACGTGGCCCGGTGCGCTGGCCTGCTTGCGCTTGCTGCTACCACCGCCGACGAATTCGTTGAGCGGCTCGAACACCACTTCTTCCGGCATGCCGTCGATGGACAGGTAGAAGTGACGCTTGCCTTCAGCCTTGACGCCCACACCGGTGATGTCGACGCGGTAGGTTTCGCCGTGGACGTCGATGACGAACTCGGTCGGCACGCCTTCGCCGCCAGCCGAAGCGACGCCGCCAGCTTCCGGAATCGGCAACAGCACTTCCGGGGTCAGGGTGCCCGCTGCACGCTCTTCGAGGAACTTGCGCCCGATGTCCGGGAACATGGCGTATGTCAGCACGTCTTCTTCAGACTTGGCCAGGGCACCGATGTCGGCACGTAGCTTGGCCATTTCCGGCTTGAGCAGGTCGGCTGGGCGCACGTCGATCACTTCTTCGCTGCCGATAGCCTGGCGACGCAGTTGCTCGTTCACCGGGGCCGGCGCCTTGCCGTAGCCACCTTGCAGGTACAGCTTCACCTCGTTGGTGATGGTCTTGTAGCGCTCGCCGGCCAGCACGTTGAAAAACGCCTGGGTGCCGACGATTTGCGAAGTCGGGGTCACCAGTGGCGGGAAGCCGAGGTCTTCGCGAACCCGCGGGATCTCTGCCAGCACTTCGCTCATGCGGTTCAGTGCGCCCTGCTCTTTCAACTGGTTGGCCAGGTTGGAAATCATCCCGCCCGGCACCTGGTTGACTTGAACACGGGTGTCGACCGCGGTGAATTCGCTTTCGAACTGGTGGTACTTCTTGCGCACGGCGTAGAAGTACAGGCCGATTTCCTGGATCAGCTCGAGATTCAGGCCGGTGTCGTACTCGGTGCCCTTGAGGGCCGCGACCATCGACTCGGTGCCTGGGTGGCTGGTACCGGAGGCAAAGCTGGAGATTGCGGTGTCGATGTGGTCGGCGCCGTTTTCAATCGCCTTGAGCTGGCACATGGTTGCCAGGCCGGCGGTGTCGTGCGAGTGAATGAACACTGGCAGCGATTGCTCGGCCTTCAGCGCCCTGACCAGTTCGCCGGTGGCGTAGGGGGTCAGCAAACCAGCCATGTCCTTGATCGCCACCGAGTCGCAACCCATGGCTTCCATTTGCTTGGCCTGTGCCACGAACGCGTCGATGGTGTGCACCGGACTGGTGGTGTAGGCGATGGTGCCCTGGGCGTGCTTGCCGGCGGCTTTCACCGCTTCGATGGCGGTACGCAGGTTACGCACGTCGTTCATGGCGTCGAAGATGCGGAACACGTCGATGCCATTGACCGCTGCCTTGGCGACGAAAGCCCTGACCACGTCGTCGCTGTAGTGGCGATAGCCCAGCAGGTTCTGGCCGCGCAGGAGCATTTGCAGGCGAGTGTTAGGCAACGCGGCGCGCAGTTGGCGCAGACGCTCCCACGGGTCTTCCTTGAGGAAGCGTACGCAGGCGTCGAACGTTGCGCCGCCCCAGCATTCCAGCGACCAATAGCCGACCTTGTCGAGCTTGTCGCAGATCGGCAGCATGTCTTCAGTGCGCATGCGGGTCGCGAGCAGCGATTGGTGGGCGTCGCGCAGGATGGTGTCGGTTACGAAAATCTTCTTGGACATTGTTCTATTCCTCACAGGCCTGCGTGGGCGGCAATGGCGGCGGCGATGGCCAGGGCCAGCTCTTCGGGTTTGCGCTTGATCGAGTAGTTGGTCAGTTCAGGGTGGCTTTCGACGAAGCTGGTGTTGAACTGGCCGCTACGGAATTCCGGGTTACGCAGGATTTCCTGGTAGTAGGCCGCGGTGGTCTTGACCCCTTGCACGCGCATGTCGTCCAGCGCGCGCAGGCCGCGGTCCATCGCTTCTTCCCAGGTCAACGCCCAGACCACCAGTTTCAGGCACATGGAATCGTAGAACGGTGGAATGGTGTAGCCGGTGTAGATCGCCGTATCGGTCCGTACGCCCGGGCCGCCGGGTGCGTAGTAACGGGTGATCTTGCCGAAGCTGGGCAAAAAGTTGTTTTTCGGGTCTTCGGCGTTGATCCGGAACTGCAGCGCGAAACCGCGATGCTGGATGTCTTCCTGTTTCACCGAGAGCGGCAGGCCGGATGCAATGCGGATTTGCTCGCGGACGATGTCGATGCCAGTGATTTCTTCGGTGATGGTGTGTTCCACCTGCACCCGGGTGTTCATTTCCATGAAGTACACCTCGCCCTCGGCGAGCAGGAACTCCACGGTACCGGCGTTCTCGTAACCCACGGCCTTGGCTGCGCGCACCGACAGGTCGCCGATGTAGGCGCGCTGTTCCGGGGTCAGTTGCGGGCTCGGCGCGATTTCGATGAGCTTCTGGTTGCGGCGCTGGATCGAGCAGTCACGCTCGAACAGGTGCACCACGTTGCCAAAGCTGTCGCCGAGGATCTGCGCTTCGATGTGCTTGGGGTTGACGATGCACTTTTCCAGGAACACTTCCGCGGAACCGAACGCCTTGGTGGCTTCGGAAATGACGCGCGGGAACGCCTGTTCAAGTTCTTCACGGCTGTTGCAGCGACGGATACCGCGACCGCCACCACCGGAGGTAGCCTTGAGCATCACCGGGTAGCCGATACGGTCACCCTCGGTCAGGGCTTCTTCGATGCCCGAAACGTTGCCTTCGGTACCCGGGGTGACCGGGACACCCGCCTTGATCATGCTGCGGCGAGCTTCGGTCTTGTCACCCATCCGGCGAATGACTTCAGCCGATGGACCGATGAATTTGATCCCGCGTTCGGCGCAGATGTCGGCCAGTTCAGCGTTTTCCGAGAGGAATCCGTACCCAGGGTGCAAGGCATCGCAACCGGTTTCCACCGCCAGGTTCACCAGCTTGCGCGGGTTCAGGTAACCGGCCAGTGGCTCGGCACCAATACTGTGGGCCTCATCCGCACGTTTGACATGCAGGGCATGGCGATCGGCGTCGGAATAGATCGCGACCGAGCGAATGCCCATTTCGGCACAAGCGCGTACGATTCGTACGGCAATTTCACCGCGGTTGGCGATCAGGATCTTTTTTATCACTTGGAGTTTCCCTTGATCCGGTGGTACCCACGACCTGCTAGACCAGGTCGACGAGTGACCAAATGTTTCAATTTGGTCGCACCGCCACACTAGCGCTCACAAGGGATTAACAAAAATGAATAATTATTGGGTCATGCATAAGTAAAGACTTATAGTTGACGCACCAGCCGTGGCCAGAGTGTTCAAAAAATGCGTAAGTCCTTGATGCGAATGACATTACGTCAATTGCAGATCTTCAACGAAGTCTGTGACCTGAGGTCCTATAGCCGGGCAGCCGACGAAATGTCCCTCACGCAACCGGCCGTCAGCCTGCAGATTCGTCAACTTGAAGAGCTGGTTGGCCAGCCCCTGTTCGATTATGTCGGCAAAAAACTCTACATGACCGAGGCCGCAGAAGCGCTGCAACGAGCGAGCCGGGACATTTTCGGGCGCCTGGAAAACCTCGACATGCAACTGTCGGACATGCAGGGCTCCTTGCAAGGCCAACTAAAACTGGCGGTGGAATCGAGCGCCAAGTATTTCGTACCGCATCTGTTTGCCGCCTTCAAGCGCCAGCATCCGGAAGTGAACCTGCAACTGACGGTGGTCAATCGCGCCCAGGTGATTCGGCGACTGTCGGACAACCGCGATGACCTGGTGATCATGTCCATGGTGCCGCAGGACATGGGTCTGGAGTTCCTGCCGTTCTTGAACAATCCGATCGTTGCGGTGGCACCGCCGGACCATCCGCTGTGCCATCAAGGGCCGTTGCGCCTGCAGGATCTTGAGCCTTACACCTTGCTGATGCGCGAGGTGGGTTCGGGAACGCGATTGGCTTGCGAAGAATACTTCAAGGAGAAACGTGTGCACTTCAACCAGACCCAGGAGGTCTCCTCGGCCGAAGCCCAGCGCGAATGTGTGCTGGCGGGCCTGGGCGTGGCACTGTTGACGCGCCACGCCCTGAACCTTGAATTGGCCACCGGCGGCTTGATCGAGTTGCCGATCGAAGAACTGCCGCTCTACCGCAGCTGGTGCCTGGTACAGGCCAAGGCCAAACGCCTGTCACCGGTGGCTCACGCCTTCCTTGCGTTCATTCGAAGCGAAAGAATTCAGATCAGCGCGCTGGTTGAGCGCTTCGACGGGAAGCTGTCGCGGCCGCCTGCCAGTAATTGAGCTCAAGGTCGCCAGTAAAATCGGCAATCTCGGCCAGCAGCTGACGCTGCTCACAACGATCTTCGATCGCACGGCGAAACGCCATGCGGCGCCGGTCTTCCTGCTGGCGACGGGTTTTGACGACACTGTTGCGTTCTTCGTAGGGCTGGGCCATTTGAGTTCTCCCAAGTCGAATACGGGAGTTTCAAGATAGGCGCGAGGGATGACGGTTTGGCGGCGGGTCGGTGACAGAGAGATGAACAATCAAAAGATCGCAGCCTGCGGCAGCTCCTACAGGGATTTGTGAACACCTGTAGGAGCTGCCGCAGGCTGCGATCTTTTGACCTTAGTCGTCCAGCGCTTTCACCGACTTGGGTGACAGGCGCAAGCTGCGCAGGCTGCGCTTGACGCTCTTGAGGTGGTTGACCAGGCTCGGCCCGCGGGCCATGGCCACGCCCATGGCCAACACATCGATCACCACCAGGTGGGCAATGCGCGAGGTCAGCGGCGTATAGATTTCGGTGTCTTCGTGCACGTCGATGGCCAGGTTGACGGTCGACAGTTCAGCCAAAGGCGTCTGGCTAGGGCACAAGGTGATCAATGAGGCGCCGCTCTCACGCACCAGGTTGGCGGTGATCAACAAATCCTTGGAGCGGCCGGACTGCGAAATGCAAATCGCCACGTCGCTTGGTTTCAGGGTAACCGCCGACATCGCCTGCATGTGCGGATCGGAATACGCCGCGGCCGTGAGCAGCAAGCGGAAGAACTTGTGCTGCGCATCCGCCGCCACCGCACCGGAGGCGCCGAAACCATAGAATTCGACGCGCTGGGCCTGGGACATGAGCGTCACCGCACGCTGCAACTCCAGCGGATCGAGCTTCTCGCGAACCTCCATCAGCGTGTGCAGGGTGGTGTCGAAAATCTTCAGGCTGTAGTCCGCTACCGAATCGTCCTCATGGATCGCGAACTGCCCGAAACTCGCGCCCGCCGCCAGGCTCTGGGCCAGCTTCAGCTTCAAGTCCTGGAAACCCGAGCAACCGATGGCGCGGCAAAAGCGCACGATGGTCGGCTCACTGATCCCCACGCTGTGGGCCAGGTCCGCCATGGAACTGTGCATCACGGCCGCAGGATCAAGCAAAACGTGATCGGCGACCTTGAGTTCCGACTTGCGTAACAGGTGGCGAGACTGGGCGATGTGTTGCAGCAGATTCAAAGGGCTGGACTCTTTTTTATTTGGCAGGCGCCGGGGATGTAGCACGCTTGTAGTTATACTACATGAATCGCCTTTTTGCCTGCTCAATAAGTAACTGAATTGTCTTCGTCACACCCTGTTTTGGCGGGATGGGCTTTATGTAGCAGCGGATCCAGCCTTTGCCACCCAGGATTTTTTGCGAAAAAAAGCCCGCAGTGTGAGCGGGCGAAAGACCAAAGAAGCTATATGCGCAGTCGCTTCCAGGTGGAGAAAGCTGCTTGGGGGATCAGCTTCCTCGGTACGTTGAATAGCTGTAGGGCGAAATGAGCAGCGGTACATGGTAGTGATCCTGCTCGGCAGAGATGCCAAAACGCAGCACCACCACATCCAGGAATGCCGGCTCCGGCAACTGGACACCACGGGCGCGGTAATAGTCGCCCGCATGAAACTGAACCTGGTAGACGCCGGTCCGGTACTCATCGCCTTGCAGCAGCGGCGCATCGACACGACCATCGCTGTTGGTTATCGCGCTGGCGACCAATTCCAGCTGCGAACCTTCAACGCGGTACAACTCGACCTTGATCGAGCTGCCCGGGCAACCATGTGCAGCGTCCAAAACATGTGTAGTCAAACGTCCCATTGATTCTGCGCACCTGTCTGCGTGGAGCAGCCAGGCTTCGCGCCTCCCGAAGTCAGATGAAAAGGAGACCGCACCGATTCGGAGCACGAAAAGCTGCGGCGAGCGATTGATTAAGACACTTTTCAAAAAAATTGTACACAATAAAAACGACATTTTTGCGACTGATGGCGCCAACGATAAAAATCCCGCGGATTTCCTGTGAAACCCGCCACCTCTGAACCGTGCAATCATTAACTGACCAGCCAGGCAGGTTTCTTGCAGGTGCTTGTCATTAACACGCGAAGATGACCGTTAACGAAAAATGCAAAAAATCAGGCTTACAAAGTGAATATAAAGTTGTATACAATCACCCCATCGCTGTGACGCCACCCAGTGATCCAACCTTTAGTCGCGTCACACCAACTGTCACCACGAATATAAGAAGGAAGACTGCAGTGAGCGCTGACTACCCTCGCGACCTGATCGGTTACGGCAGTAACCCTCCGCACCCACACTGGCCGGGCAATGCCCGCATCGCCCTGTCATTCGTTCTCAACTACGAAGAAGGCGGCGAGCGCAATATCCTGCACGGCGATAAAGAGTCCGAAGCATTCCTCTCGGAAATGGTGTCTGCCCAGCCGCTACAGGGCGCGCGCAACATGAGCATGGAATCGCTTTACGAGTATGGCAGCCGCGCCGGCGTCTGGCGGATTCTGAAGCTGTTCAAGGAATTCGACATTCCGCTGACCATCTTCGCCGTGGCGATGGCCGCCCAGCGTCACCCGGATGTGATCCGCGCGATGGTCGATGCCGGCCACGAAATCTGCAGCCACGGCTACCGCTGGATCGACTACCAGTACATGGACGAAGCGCAGGAACGCGAGCACATGCTCGAAGCGATCCGCATCCTCACCGAAATCACCGGCGAGCGTCCGCTGGGCTGGTACACCGGTCGCACCGGCCCCAACACCCGCAAGCTGGTGATGGAAGAAGGCGGTTTCCTCTACGACTGCGACACCTACGACGACGACCTGCCCTACTGGGAACCGAACAACCCGACCGGCAAGCCGCACCTGGTGATCCCGTACACCCTGGACACCAACGACATGCGCTTCACCCAGGTGCAGGGCTTCAATAAGGGCGACGATTTCTTCGAATACCTCAAGGATGCGTTCGACGTGCTCTACGCCGAAGGCGCGGAAGCCCCGAAAATGCTGTCGATCGGCCTGCACTGCCGCCTGATCGGCCGTCCGGCGCGTCTGGCTTCGCTCAAGCGCTTTATCGAATACGCTAAAAGTCATGAACAGGTGTGGTTCAGCCGCCGCGTCGACATTGCACGCCACTGGCAGGAAACCCACCCGTACCAAGGGGCCGCGAAATGAGCGCCTTTCAAACATTGAAACCCTCGACCCTGAGCCGCGACGCCTTCGTCAAAGCCTTCGCCGACATCTACGAACATTCGCCATGGGTGGCCGAGAAGGCCTTCGACCTGGGCCGGGATGCCTCGATCGACCAGATCGAAACCCTGCACCAGCGCATGAGCGACATCCTGTTGAGCGCTGATCACGAAAGCCAGTTGGCCCTGATCAACGCTCACCCGGACCTGGCTGGCAAAGCTGCCGTCCAGGGCCAATTGACCGAAGCCAGCACCCATGAACAGGCTGGCGCCGGTATTCACCAATGCACGGCCGAAGAGTTCCAGCGCTTCACCGAGCTGAACGACGCCTACAAGGCCAAGTTCAAGTTTCCCTTCATCATGGCGGTAAAAGGCAGCAACCGGCATCAGATCCTCGCGGCGTTCGAAACGCGCATCCACAACCCGGTAGATACCGAGTTCAAGTGCGCGCTGGCGGAGATCAACAAGATCGCCCTGTTCCGATTACTGACCCTATAGCGAGTTTTGCCCGAGTGTTAAAAACGCTGAAGCACCCAGGGCACTGCAAGCATCCCAAGCCAACTTATTAAAGGCAGACAAGAAGAATGAAAGCTTACGCCGTACCTTTCGAGAAGTTCGTCAACCTGGCCGACGCCCGCCTGGGCACCAAGATCATCTCGGTCACCGATGACTGGTTCGCAGACGCCAACCGTCTGTTTCAACCGACCCCGGCCGTATGGAAGGAGGGCGTGTTCGATGATAACGGCAAGTGGATGGACGGCTGGGAGTCGCGCCGCAAGCGCTTCGAAGGCTACGACAGCGCCGTGATCCGCCTGGGCGTGCCTGGCTCGATCAAAGGCGTGGACATCGACACTTCATTCTTCACCGGCAACTTCCCGCCGTCGGCTTCCCTGGAAGCCTGCTTCCTGGCCGAAGGTGAGCCAGACGAAAACACCCAGTGGACCGAAGTGCTGTCGGCCGTCGAGCTGCAAGGCAACAGCCACCACTACCACGAAATCAGCAACGACCAGGCGTTCAGCCACCTGCGCTTCAACATCTACCCGGATGGCGGCGTGGCTCGCCTGCGCGTGTACGGCATCCCGTTCCGCGACTGGTCGGCGGTGGGTGACAACGAGCAGGTCGACCTGGCGGCAGCCCTCAACGGTGGCCGTGCCCTCGCCTGCTCCGACGAACACTTCGGCCGCATGAGCAACATCCTCAACCCGGGCCGTGGCATCAACATGGGCGACGGCTGGGAAACCGCACGTCGTCGCACGCCAGGCAATGACTGGGTGATCGTCGCCCTCGGCCATCCGGGCGAGATCGAGAAAATCATCGTCGACACCCTGCATTTCAAGGGCAACTACCCGGACAGCTGCTCGATCCAGGGCGCGTTCGTCAAGGGCGGTACCGACAGCCAGATCGAAACCCAGTCGCTGTTCTGGCGCGAACTGCTGCCAAGCCAGAAGCTGGAAATGCACGCCGAACACACCTTCGCCGAGCAGATCAAGGCCCTGGGCCCGATCACTCACATCCGCCTGAACGTGTTCCCGGACGGTGGTGTGAGCCGCCTGCGCGTCCTCGGCAAGGTCGCTAAATAAGGTGTAGATGATCGTTCCCACGCTCCGCGTGGGAATGCATACCGTGACGCTCCGCGTCACAGTGGACGCGGAGCGTCCATGGCGGCGTTCCCACGCAGAGCGTGGGAACGATCAAATTCAAAAGATTAAGAAGACCAGCATGCGCACACTGACGATTGAACCGCTGACCAAAGAAGCCTTCGCCCCTTTCGGTGACGTGATCGAAACCGACGGCAGCGATCACTTCATGATCAACAACGGTTCGACCATGCGCTTTCACAAACTGGCGACGGTGGAAACCGCCACGCCAGAGGACAAGGCGATCATCAGCATCTTCCGCGCCGACGCGCAGGACATGCCGCTGACCGTCAGCATGCTGGAGCGTCATCCGCTGGGCAGCCAGGCTTTCATTCCGCTGCTCGGCAACCCCTTTCTGATCGTGGTCGCGCCACTTGGCGACGAACCTGTATCAGGCTTGGTCCGCGCCTTCGTCACCAACGGCAGGCAGGGCATTAATTACCATCGCGGCGTCTGGCACCACCCGGTGCTGACGATCGAAAAGCGGGATGACTTCCTGGTGGTTGATCGCAGTGGCACAGGCAATAACTGCGATGAGCATTTTTTCAAAGAGGATGAGCGTTTGATCCTCGCCCCCCACCAATAAGAGAAGGTCTGATCACTCGACAACAGAGTGACAGGCGAGAGGTAAAGACTGTGGAAGCACATCTGTTGGAATGGCTGAACCTGAGCGTGCGCTGGGTTCACATGATTACTGGCGTGGCCTGGATCGGCGCATCGTTCTACTTCGTCTGGCTGGAAAACAACCTCAATCGGGTCAACCCGAAAAGCGGTCTGGCCGGTGACTTGTGGGCGATCCATGGCGGCGGTATCTACCACCTGGAAAAATACAAACTGGCTCCACCGACCATGCCGGACAATCTGCACTGGTTCAAATGGGAAGCCTACTTCACCTGGATGTCGGGTATCGCGCTGCTGTGCGTGGTGTTCTATTCCAACCCGACGCTCTACCTGCTGGCTCCGGGCAGCACCCTGAGCGGCCCTGAAGGCGTGGCCATCGGTATCGGCTCGTTGTTCATCGGCTGGTTCATCTACTCCTTCCTCTGTGACTCGGCCCTGGGCAAACGCCCTGCCCTGCTGGGTTTCATCCTGTTCGTACTGATCATTGGCGCCGCCTATGGCTTCAGCAAGGTGTTCAGCGGTCGTGGTGCATACCTGCACGTCGGCGCGATCATCGGCACCATCATGGTCGGCAACGTGTTCCGCATCATCATGCCGGCGCAACGCGCACTGGTGGCGGCCATCGCCGAGAACCGCACGCCCGATCCGGCGCTGCCGGCCAAGGGCCTGCTGCGTTCGCGCCACAACAACTACTTCACCTTGCCGGTGCTGTTCATCATGATCAGCAACCACTTCCCGAGCACCTACGGCAGCCAATACAACTGGCTGATCCTGGCCGGGATCGCGGTACTGGCGGTGTTGGTGCGTCACTACTTCAACACCCGTCACGACAGCCACAAGTTTGCCTGGACCCTGCCGGTGGCAGCGGTGGGCATGATTTGCCTGGCCTATGTGTCCGGTCCGAAACCGATGTCCAGCGCGCCTGAAGTGGCCAAGGCACCTGCCGCGATCGAGTACCAGCCTCTGCCGGAAACAGCAGTGGGTGGTGGTTTGAAACCGGCTGAAGCAAAACCTGCCGAAGCCCCTGCAACCGCGCAAGTTAAGGCGTCCAACGCCGGCCCTGGTTTCGACAAGGTGCACAGCGTGATCCAGGAACGCTGCGCAGTCTGTCATTCGGCCAAACCGACCAGCCCACTGTTCAGCGCCGCTCCCGCCGGCGTGATGCTCGACACCCCCGAGCAGATCCGCCAGAACGCGGCGCGCATCCAGGCTCAAGCGGTTGCCACCCAGATCATGCCGTTGGGCAACATCACCCAGATGACCCAGCAGGAACGTGACCTGATCGGCGCCTGGATCGTTCAGGGTGCCCCGACCAATTAAGCAATAAAAGCTTCGCGAGCAGGCTCGCTCCCACACAGACAATGCAAAACCTGTGGGAGCGAGCCTGCTCGCGAATGGCCGCACCGCGGTCGACCCTGATGCAAAAATCACAAGAATAAAAATGATCCGAGGTGTTGCATGTCCGAGCTCTTCCAAGCGCGCATCCCCGACGCACCCGCCATTCAGCGTTTGCCCCTTTTGCAACTGATCCTGGTCGGTCTGCAACATGTTCTGCTGATGTACGGTGGCGCCATCGCGGTGCCGCTGATCATCGGACAGGCCGCTGGCCTGAATCGTGAAGAAATCGCCTTCCTGATCAACGCCGACCTGCTGGTCGCCGGCATCGCTACCATCGTCCAGTCTCTCGGTATCGGTCCCATGGGCATTCGCATGCCGGTGATGATGGGTGCCAGTTTCGCCGCCGTCGGCAGCATGGTCGCCATGGCCGGCATGCCGGGCATCGGCCTGCAGGGGATCTTCGGCGCGACCATCGCCGCCGGGTTCTTCGGCATGCTGATCGCGCCATTCATGTCCAAGGTCGTGCGCTTCTTCCCGCCGCTGGTCACTGGCACGGTCATCACCTCGATCGGTTTGTCGCTGTTCCCCGTGGCCGTGAACTGGGCCGGCGGTGGTGCTCAAGCCGCTCAATTCGGCTCACCGATCTACCTGACCATCGCCGCGTTGGTGCTGGGCACCATCCTGCTGGTGCATCGCTTCATGCGCGGCTTCTGGGTCAACATTTCCGTATTGATCGGCATGTGCCTGGGCTATGTACTTTGTGGCGTGCTGGGCATGGTCGACCTCAGCGGCATGGCTCAGGCGCCATGGCTGCAATTTGTCACGCCGCTGCACTTTGGCATGCCGAAATTCGAGCTCGCGCCAATCCTCTCGATGTGCCTGGTGGTGGTGATCATTTTCGTCGAGTCCACCGGGATGTTCCTGGCCTTGGGCAAGATCACCGGCCAGGAAGTCTGCCCGCGCATGTTGCGTCGCGGCTTGTTGTGTGATGCTGGCGCCTCGTTCTTCGCCGGCTTCTTCAACACCTTCACCCACTCCTCCTTCGCGCAGAACATCGGCCTTGTGCAGATGACTGGCGTACGTTGCCGCTCAGTAACCATCGTTGCGGGCGGCTTGTTGATCGTGCTGAGCCTTCTGCCCAAGGCCGCGTTCCTCGTGGCCTCGATTCCACCGGCGGTGCTGGGCGGCGCGGCGATCGCAATGTTCGGCATGGTCGCCGCCACCGGGATCAAGATCCTGCAGGAAGCCGACATCGGTGACCGACGCAACCAATTGCTGGTGGCGGTGAGCATCGGCATGGGCCTGATTCCGGTGGTTCGGCCGGAGTTTTTCGCCCACCTGCCGGTGTGGATGAGCCCGATCACCCACAGCGGTATCGCCATGGCCACGCTTAGCGCCCTGACCCTGAACTTGCTGTTCAACATCCTCGGCGGCGCCGAACGCGCGGCCATCAACGACTGTCACGCCCACTAAGACAGAAACGCCCCCCCACTGTAGGAGCGAGCATGCTCGCGATGGACGTGAAGACAACGCGTTTAACCAGATACCACGCGTAATCGTTAACGACCATCGCGAGCATGCTCGCTCCTACAGGGGTTGGGGTTTCCTGCGCCTTGAAAAATAAAAACAAGAGGGAGCAACAGATGATTCGGACACAGAAAAACATGCTGTTGGGTGCTGGCCTCCTGGCCGCGAGCCAAGCGATGGCCGGCGATCTACTGCTGTGGCAAACCAACAGCTTGAGCTATCTGTATGGCAAGGACTTCGCGGTCAACCCGCCGATCCAGCAAACGATCACTTTTGAACATGCCGACCGCTGGAAGTACGGCGACAACTTCATGTTCATCGACAGCACCTACTACAACGGCGAGAAAGACCGCAACAAAGGCGTGCACGCCTATTACGGCGAGTTCAGTCCGCGGCTCTCCTTCGGCAAGATTCTCGACCGCCGTTTCGAACTCGGCCCAATCAAGGATGTGTTGCTGGCCTTGACCTACGAGAATGGCGAAGACGACAGCGAGGCGTACCTGATCGGCCCCGGTTTTGACCTCGCGGTACCGGGCTTCAACTTTTTCACCTTGAACTTCTACTATCGCCAGACCGAAGGCTCGCGTCCCGGTGATGACGTCTGGCAGATCTCGCCGGCCTGGTCCTACACCGTGCCCCTGGGCAACTCGAGCCTGTTGATCGACGGCTACCTGGACTGGGTCGTCGACAATGACCAGAACTCGCGCGGCACGTATCACGCCAACCTGCACTTCAACCCGCAGGTCAAATATGACTTGGGCAAAACCCTCGGCTGGCGGGAAAAGCAGGTGTACGTCGGCGTCGAATACAGCTACTGGAAAGACAAGTACGGCATCGAAAACAACAACAACCTCGATACCCACGAAAGCACCACCAGCCTGCTGGTGAAGGTGCATTTCTAAGATGATCCGCAACCGTGCCCCAAACCTGTCGTCGGTGCGCTGTTGCGGAGCACTTGAGACCTGGCCGAGGAGTCAGTATTCTCCGCGGCCGCCTGAATCCGCTTTAAAAAAAAGCCCGGATTTAATTCCTGACCAGAAAGCCAACTTATCCCGGCTCTGGACGGTACCAAGGCACCCCCAAACCACTCTCAATCGACTGCTCCAGAGCCGCCGAACGGGAGTTTTTTTGTTTTCTGAAAGCCTTGGCGCAGCTCTTGCTAACAGTACAAAGCTGACCGAATGGATGATTTTTTTGCAGTTACGGAAAAAGGCGCCACACCAGAGCGTCGACCTTAAAAAAATAACGTGAAACCACTACTTTTTTGGGAGCAACCGAATGAAACGTACGTGCACTAGCCTGATGCTGGCAGGATCGTTGCTGGCGGGGGGTCAGGCCATGGCCGGCGACTTGCTGCAATGGCAGAACAACAGCCTGACCTACCTGTATGGCAAGGACTTCCAGGTCAACCCGCGCATCCAGCAGACGGTGACCTTCGAACACGCCGACGGCTGGAAATACGGCGACAACTTCTTCTTCATCGACAAAATCTTCTACAACGGCAAGGAAGACGCCTTCGCGGGCAAGAACACTCACTATGGTGAATTCAGCCCGCGCTTGTCGTTCAACAAGATTTTCGATCAGAAGCTGGAGTTCGGTCCGATCAAGGACGTGCTGCTCGCCATGACCTATGAGTTCGGTGAAGACGATACCGAGTCGTACCTGATCGGTCCGGGTTTCGACCTGGCCATCCCCGGCTTTGACTACTTCCAGCTGAACTTCTACAACCGTCATACCGAAGGCGACCGCCCGGGTGACGATGTCTGGCAGATCACTCCCGCCTGGTCCTACACCATTCCGGTGGGTGACTCGGACGTGCTGATCGACGGTTTCATGGACTGGGTCGTTGACAACGACGTCAACAAGAAAGGCGAATACCACGCCAACCTGCACTTCAACCCACAGATCAAATACGACCTGGGCAAGGTGCTGAACCTGGGCGCCAAGCAGCTGTACGTCGGTGTCGAGTATGACTACTGGAAAAACAAGTACGGTATCGAAGACAGCCAGGGCTTCAAGACCGATCAGAGCGTGACCAGCTTCCTGGTCAAGGTGCACTTCTGATTTAAAAACTTCGCGAGCAGGCTCGCTCCCACATTTGATCTTTGTCGCACTGAAGATTCACTGTGGGAGCGAGCCTGTTCGCGAATGCCGCACCGCCAATCTCAAGCGAAACCCACAGGCTCCGCCAACCCGAGAAACCGGCAAATTTCCCCGCGCTTGGCCAACGCATCCCGCCGCCCCAGATCAATCAACTCGCTGCAATACCCCGCCTCGAACAGCAGATAACTCAACACCCCCGCCCCGCTGGTCTTGGTCGCTCCCGGCCCACGCAAGAACAGGCGCAGCGCCGCTGGCAGTTCCTGGCGATGGCGTGCGGCGATCTCGTCGATCGGCTGGCTGGGTGAAATCACCAACACCTCCACTGGCGCCACCCCCAACGTACGGATCGGCGTGCCATCGGGCATGAGGCGACTGAACTGATTCAAGCGCTGCAAAAGTTCGATATCACTTTCCAGGCTATCGATGAACGTGCTGTTGAGCATGTGTCCACCGATTTGCGCCAAGGTTGGCTGCTGACCGGAGTAGGCGCGTTGCAGCGGCTGCTCCGGGTCGATGCCGCGCGGGTTGCCGCTGACACCTACCACCAGCACCCGGTTGGCGCCCAGATGCAGGGCCGGGCTGATCGGTGCCGATTGGCGCACCGCGCCGTCGCCGAAATACTCCTCGCCGATTTTCACCGGGGCGAACAGCAGCGGAATGGCCGAACTGGCGAGCAAATGGTCGACCGACAATTGTGTGGGAACGCCGATCCGCCGATGGCGCAACCAGGCGTCTATAGTGCCGCCGCCCTGATAGAACGTCACCGCCTGACCGGATTCATAGCCGAACGCCGTGACCGCGACGGCCTGCAACTGCTTCTGCTCGATGGCGTGGGCAATGCCGCCCATGTGCAGTTTGTCGTCGAGTAATCCGCGTAGCGGCGAGCTGTTGAGCAACGCCACGGGCACCGGGGCGCCAAGGCCCAACAAACTGTGGCTAACGAACCGGGCGGCCTGGCTGATCACGCCCGGCCAGTCGCTGCGCAACACCAGATGGCTGCGAAAACCCTGCCAGAACGCCGTCAGCCGCTCGATAGCCGCGCGAAAATCCATCGCCCCGCTGGCCAGGCTGACGGCATTGATAGCGCCAGCGGAGGTGCCGACGATCACCGGAAAAGGATTGTCCGCACCCAATGGCAGCAACTCGGCAATCGCCGCCAGCACGCCCACTTGATAGGCCGCCCGAGCCCCGCCGCCGGAAAGGATCAAGCCCGTGACGGGTTCAGCGGGATTCATGAATAACGCTCCATGCTCATTGATGGGGATCGTCCCTTGTAGGAGCGAGCATGCTCGCGATGGACCCGAGGACGCCGCTGGGTGTCAGGCTGCCAGCATTATCGTTGACGACCATCGCGACGGTGCGACGATTCGACATGCTCGCTCCTACAGGGTGCGGCCGTTCAGCCGCGCTTTGGGTACAGCTTCGGTTCACCGGGCGGACGGCTCTTGAAGCGGCGATGGGCCCAGAGGTATTGCTCTGGGCAATCACGCAAGACGCCTTCGATCCACTGGTTGATGCGCAGGCAGTCGGCTTCCTCGGTTTCGCCTGGGAAGCCTTCGAGCGGCGCGTGGATCACCAGGCGATACCCACTCCCGTCCGCCAGGCGTTCCTGGGTGAACGGCACCACCAACGCCTTGCCCAACCGCGCGAACTTGCTGGTGGCGGTGACGGTGGCGGCCTGGATGCCGAACAACGGCACGAAAATGCTTTGCTTGGCGCCATAGTCCTGGTCCGGCGCATACCAGATCGCACGGCCGGCGCGTAGCAACTTGAGCATGCCACGCACGTCCTCACGCTCCACCGCCAGCGAATCCAGGTTGTGCCGCTCGCGACCGCGACGCTGCACATAGTCGAATAGCGGGTTCTTGTGCTCGCGGTACATACCGTCGATGGTGTGTTGCTGGCCGAGCAGCGCCGCACCGATTTCCAGCGTGGTGAAGTGGACGGCCATCAGGATCACGCCCTTGCCCTCACGCTGGGCATTCTTCAGGTGCTCCAGGCCTTCGACATGGGCCAGTTTCGCCAACCGCTCGCGTGACCACCACCAGCTCATCGCCATTTCAAAGAAGGCGATACCGGTGGACGCAAAATTTTCCTTGAGCAGACGCTTGCGCTCTGCCGCGGATTTTTCCGGGAAGCACAGTTCGAGATTGCGCTTGGCAATGCGCCGCCGGTCGGCCGCTACCCGATACATCAAGGCACCCAGGACCCGACCGATCCACAGCAATGCAGGGTACGGCAGCTGGACAATCAGCCATAACAGCCCCAGGCCGCACCAGAGCGGCCAGAAACGCGGCATCAGAAAAGTTGTTCGAAAACGCGGGCGATCCATTAAAGGTTCCGAAAAGACGTTGGCCGCGCATTCTACATCGTTCGACCCGGCTTGCGGCTCGCGGGCGTTCTCGTTATAAGTCTGGGCACTTTTAGTGACAAGTCGTTGTATGCCGACCATGAGCCAAACCGAACCGCTTGACCAAGATCCCGTGTTCCAGTTGAAGGGCAGCATGCTTGCCATAACGGTGCTGGAACTGGCCCGAAATGACCTTGAAGGCCTCGATCGGCAGCTGGCCGCCAAAGTCGCTCAGGCGCCGAACTTCTTCAGTAATGCACCGCTGGTCCTGGCTTTGGACAAACTCCCGGCCAACGGTGGTGCCGTGGATCTGCCCGGCCTGATGCGCATCTGCCGTCAGCATGGCCTGCGTACCCTGGCCATCCGCGCCAGCCGCATCGAAGACATCGCGGCCGCCATCGCCGTCGACCTGCCAGTGTTGCCGCCATCCGGGGCCCGTGAACGGGCGCTGGACCTGAACGAAGGCGTCGTTGCGAAAAAACCGGAAAAACCAGCGGAACCGACCATCAAGCCGACGAAAATCATCACTTCGCCAGTGCGCGGTGGCCAGCAGATCTACGCCCAGGGCAGTGATCTGGTAGTGATCTCCTCGGTCAGCCCGGGGGCGGAACTTCTCGCCGATGGGAACATCCATGTATACGGCCCGATGCGCGGTCGTGTGCTGGCCGGCGTCAAAGGCGACACCAAGGCACGGATTTTCTGCCAGCAAATGAGCGCTGAACTGATCTCTATTGCCGGACATTACAAGGTTTCCGAAGATCTGCGCCGCGACCCGTTGTGGGGCTCGGGCGTGCAGGTCAGCCTGTCTGGCGATGTGTTGAACATCATTCGGCTTTAACGGATACTGCCGCATTTTCCAAGCATCTCTAAAACGTAGCGAAAACGGCTCAAACGAAGTAGGAAACAGGCTACAAACAGTGTTTACCGGGGGTAAATGCCGTCTGCGGCCATATTCCAGCCAAGGCTGTCCAACTGCTGTAGTTTTCAAGAGATGTTTTTCAGGGGCTAAAAGTCCTTTTTCCTTAGGGGTGAAACACCTTGGCCAAGATTCTCGTGGTTACATCCGGCAAGGGTGGTGTGGGTAAGACCACCACCAGCGCCGCTATCGGTACCGGCCTCGCTCTGCGCGGTCACAAAACAGTCATCGTCGACTTCGACGTCGGTTTGCGTAACCTCGACCTGATCATGGGTTGCGAGCGTCGCGTGGTGTATGACTTCGTCAACGTAGTGAACGGCGAAGCCAACCTGCAACAGGCCTTGATCAAAGACAAGCGCCTGGAGAACCTCTACGTACTGGCCGCCAGCCAGACCCGCGACAAAGACGCGCTGACGGTCGAAGGCGTGGAAAAAGTCCTGATGCAACTCAAGGAAGACTTCGAGTTCGTGGTCTGCGACTCCCCGGCGGGTATCGAAAAAGGTGCTCACCTGGCCATGTACTTCGCAGACGAAGCGATCGTGGTGACCAACCCGGAAGTCTCCTCGGTGCGCGACTCCGACCGCATGCTTGGCCTGCTGGCCAGCAAGTCCCGTCGAGCCGAGCGTGGCGAAGACCCGATCAAGGAACACCTGCTGATTACCCGTTACCATCCAGAGCGCGTGAGCAAGGGTGAAATGCTCGGCGTCGAAGACGTCAAGGAGATCCTCTCGGTGGCCCTGCTCGGCGTGATCCCTGAATCCCAGGCGGTGCTCAAGGCATCCAACCAGGGCGTTCCGGTGATTCTCGACGACCAGAGCGATGCAGGCCAGGCCTACAGCGATACCGTGGACCGCCTGTTGGGCAAAACCGTGGAACATCGTTTCCTTGATGTACAGAAGAAGGGATTCTTCGAGCGCCTGTTTGGAGGCAACTAACCAATGAACCTTTTTGACTTCTTTCGTGCCAACAAAAAGCAAAGCACCGCGTCGGTAGCGAAAGAGCGTCTACAGATCATCGTGGCGCACGAACGCGGCCAACGCAGTACCCCGGATTACCTGCCAGCCCTGCAGAAGGAACTGGTCGAGGTGATTCGCAAGTACGTCAATATCGGGTCCGATGACGTGCACGTCGCACTGGAAAGCCAGGGCAGCTGCTCGATTCTGGAACTCAATATCACCCTGCCAGATCGCTGAGTCGATCCGGGTGGAACCACGGCGGTTCAGGCCTGCAGGCCTGAACCGCCGTTGGCGTTTGTAACGAGGCTGTTTGATGCCGCTGTCCAATATTCACATCATCCATGAGGACGCTGCTGTCCTGGTGGTCAACAAACCCACCCTGTTGCTCTCCGTGCCCGGTCGGGCCGACGACAATAAGGACTGCCTGATTACCCGCCTGCAGGAAAACGGCTACCCGGAAGCGCGAATCGTCCATCGACTGGACTGGGAAACCTCCGGCATCATCCTGCTGGCCCGGGATCCCGATACGCACCGTGAACTGTCTCGGCAATTTCACGACCGCGAAACGGAAAAGGCCTACACCGCATTGTGCTGGGGCCAGCCGGAGCTCGACAGTGGCAGCATCGACTTGCCGCTGCGCTACGACCCGCCGACCAAGCCACGTCACGTGGTGGACCATGAATTCGGCAAACACGCCCTGACCTTCTGGCGCGTGCTGGAACGCTGCGGTGATTGGTGTCGCGTCGAACTCACGCCGATCACCGGACGCTCGCACCAATTGCGCGTGCACATGCTGTCGATCGGTCATCCATTGCTGGGCGACGGACTCTACGCCCATGAGCAAGCCCTGGCCGCCTGGCCACGCCTGTGCCTGCATGCAAGCATGCTTAGCTTCACCCACCCACAAAGCGGCGAGCGACTGCGCTTTGAGTGCCCTGCACCTTTTTGAGTGGCTGACCACTGAAAGCGCATTGAAAACGCCCTTGCAATGAAGGGCGCTTTTCATTTGTCGTTACAACATTTGCTGACAACAGCGCGCCTGCATTGCCCCAGGCCAATACGGTAAACTCGCGCTTCTGTTGCCTGGAGCTACTTATGCGCGAAGCGCTGCCCCCCCTGGAAAAAACACCGCACCAGTTGCTTTACCTCATCTATGGCAACCAGGATGTCTACCGGCGCGAAGCCAAGTTCAGCATGCTCACCGCCCTGTCGCAACTCAAACGGGGCGAGTCATTGTGCATCAGGGTCATGACCGATCGCCCGGAAGATTATGCTGGCTGGCCGGTGGACACGATCGCCCTGAACGAGCAGACCATGACCCAGTGGCAGGGCGAAAACGGCTATCACCATCGACGCAAGGCCTGCGCCATTGCCCAAGGGCTGAAGCTTGCGCAAAAGACGCTGTTCGTCGACACCGATACACTGTTCCTGGAATCGCCGCATCGCGTCTTCGACCGCATCGCGCCCGGGCGTTATGTCATGGACCGTTTCGAGTACGACTGGAGCTACGTCTGCGAACGCCCGGACTACGTCAAGCTCGGCCGCTGCCTGCAAACCCATGGCATCTCGGCCAACAACAGTTTCAAGCTGTATAACAGCGGGCTGTGCGGTGTCACCGACGGTGATACGCGGTTGCTCGATGAATCAATCCGCCTGATCGATGAATGGACCCGAGACTCATTCGATATCCACACCATCGAGCAAATCGCCCTGTCGTTCGCGATGCGCAACCAACCCGTTCAGGAAGCAAAGAAGTTCGTCTATCACTACTTCGCGGAAAAACGCTTCTTCCATGCCATGCAGAAGCATTTTTTCTCCCGCCATGGCGAGCAGTTCCGTGCCGAGCTGCCAGCGCTGTGCACAGAAGTCCCGCGCTGCAAGCCCGTGCCCTCACCCTGGCAGCGCCTGCGCATCAAGTGGAAGCTGCGCAACAAGCGCAAGAGCGTGAAAAAGGTCGGTCGTGACCTGCTCTATGGAAGCGCGGCGCCCGAACATCCTTACTACGAAGTGTGCCGCCATGAATGGTGGGAGTCCGCCTCCCGCGAAATCCTGCGCTGGGATGAAGACAAACAGAAAAGGTTTTTCGGCACGGACAAGGGTCGCTGGCCAAAACATCTGCCGCGGCCAGCCAAGTCCAGCGACGAACAAACCATCATTGCCTACCTGCGCGAGCGAATGACCCATTGAGCGCCCGGCCAGGCCCGGTGCTGCAAGCTCTTGTCCAACGCACCGGGCCAATACGTTAAACTGGCGTCATTGCTGTCTGGAGCTACTTATGCGCGAAGAGTTGAACCAAGGCCTGATCGATTTCCTCAAGGCCTCCCCTACCCCGTTTCATGCCACCGCCAGCCTTGTTCAACGTCTGGAAGCGGCGGGCTTCCAACGCCTGGACGAACGCGAGCCATGGAACACCGAAGTCAATGGTCGCTACTACGTCACCCGTAACGACTCCTCGATCGTCGCGATCAAGATGGGCCGGCACTCGCCACTGCACGGCGGCATTCGCCTGGTCGGTGCCCACACCGACAGCCCGTGCCTGCGGGTCAAGCCGCAGCCGGAACTGCAACGCCAGGGTTTCTGGCAACTGGGCGTCGAAGTCTATGGCGGCGCCCTGTTGGCCCCCTGGTTCGACCGCGACCTGTCCCTGGCCGGCCGCGTCACCTTCCGTCGTGATGGAAAGGTCGAGAGCCAGCTGATCGACTTCAAGGCACCGATCGCGATCATCCCCAACCTGGCCATTCACCTCAATCGTGAAGCCAACATGGGCTGGGCGATCAACGCCCAGACCGAACTGCCCCCGGTACTGGCGCAATTCGCCGGGGACGAGCGCGTGGATTTCCGCGCCGTGCTCACCGACCAGTTGGCCCGCGAACACGGCCTGAACGCCGATGTCGTGCTGGATTACGAATTGAGCTTCTACGACACCCAAAGCGCGGCCGTCATTGGCCTGCATGGTGATTTCATCGCCGGCGCGCGCCTGGACAACCTGCTGTCATGCTATGCCGGCCTGCAAGCGCTGCTGACCACGGACACCGACGAAACGTGCGTCCTGGTCTGCAATGACCACGAGGAAGTCGGGTCCTGCTCGGCCTGTGGCGCCGACGGTCCGATGCTGGAGCAGACATTGCGCCGCCTGCTGCCAGACGGTGATGAATTCGTACGCACCATTCAGAAATCCCTGCTGGTCTCGGCCGACAACGCACACGGCGTGCACCCCAACTACGCCGACAAGCACGATGCCAATCACGGCCCGAAACTCAACGCCGGCCCTGTGATCAAGGTCAACAGCAACCAGCGCTACGCCACCAACAGCGAAACCGCCGGGTTCTTCCGTCACCTGTGCATGGCCGAAGAAGTGCCGGTGCAGAGCTTCGTGGTGCGCAGCGACATGGGTTGCGGCTCGACCATCGGCCCGATCACCGCCAGCCACCTGGGGGTGCGTACCGTGGACATCGGCCTGCCGACCTTCGCCATGCATTCGATCCGCGAACTGTGCGGCAGCCATGACCTGGCGCATCTGGTCAAGGTGCTCAGTGCGTTCTACGCCTGCCGCGAATTACCGTAACCGCGCATGAATCTGCATCTTTATCTGTAGGAGCGAGCATGCTCGCGATGGAGGCACAAGCACCGCGAGGTGTCAGACGGCCAGCGATTTCGTTGGCGTCCATCGCGAGCATGCTCGCTCCTACAGACAGCACCCTGCAAAAGCCACCTAGACTTTAACCACTCCTTTGACAAGGCAGTCGCCATGATCACGATGTCCTCATTTCACGCCATGCTCATCCCCATTCTTATCGGGATGATCATGTTGGCAGTCGGTTTCAATTTTCGCGACAAGAACGCCGGCGTGCTCGCCATGTGGCTCGGCATGCTGCTGATCCTGGCCACGGTGATCTTCAAGATCCTCGCCAAACTCAACGAATAAAATCCCCACCCCGCTCGCATTGGTTTTGACGGGCTCGTACACTCGGTCGATCTGCCCATTTCGAGGTTGACCGCCTAGTGTTCGCTCGCCTGTTCGCCCTGCCATGTCTTTTCCTTATCTGCCTGATGACCCTGATGGCGTCAGCGCCAGCCCAGGCCGTCGGGTTGCCGGGCCTGCTTGGCAGCCCGGCAAAAACCCAACCCGAGGCGCAGGAACCCCTTGGGCAATCCCTCGACGAAGTCATCAAGTCGCTGGAGAACGATCAGCAGCGCAGCAAGCTGCTGGCTGATCTGAAGAAGCTGCGCGACGCCACAAAAAAAGCCCAACCGGTGGCCGAGGAAGGCGTGCTGGGGCTGATTGGCGGGACCCTGGCCAGTTTCGAAAAGCAATTTTCCGGCGCCGACAGCCCAATCACTCGCTGGTCCGCCGAATTCGACCTGGCCAAGGATGAATTGGCGGCACTGGTGCTGCCGGCCAGCGAGTGGCTGCCGATCATCTTCGCCTTTGCCATGATCCTGATGGTCTGGAGCCTGCTGGCTGCGGTGCTGATCTGGGTCAGCCATCGGGTACGGATGCGCTTCGGCCTGACCGAGGAATTGCCGCAACACCCCCGGGCCGTGGATATGCTGCGCTTTGCCCTGCGCAAGCTGGGGCCGTGGTTGATTGCCTTGGTCATCACCGTCTACATGAGTTACGCCCTGCCATCGTCACTCGGTAAAAGCCTGGCCATGGTGCTGGCCTATGCACTGGTGGTCGGCACCTGTTTCTCAGCAATCTGTGTGATTGCCTTTTCCCTGCTCGACGGCCCACACCGCCACCGGGCCCTGTACATCCTGCGGCACCAGGCCTTCCGACCACTATGGTTGATCGGCAGTTTCGCCGCTTTTGGTGAGGCCTTGAGCGACCCACGCCTGGTTGAAAGCCTTGGCGTACACCTGGCGCACACGGCGGCGACGGTGGCCAATGTGTTGGCGGCGTTGTCCACGGGGCTGTTCATCCTGCGTTTCCGGCGCCCGATTGCCCACCTGATCCGCAATCAGCCACTGTCCCGGCGCCTAACCCGTCGCGCCCTCAGCGACACCATCGAAATTCTCGGCACCTTCTGGTTTGTACCGGCACTGGTGCTGGTGGGGATCTCGCTGTTCGCCACCTTCGTCTCGGCAGGCGACACCAGCACCGCGCTGCGCCAGTCGCTGATCTGCACCGTGTTGCTGGTGTTGTGCATGGTCATCAATGGCCTGGTGCGCCGCCACGCCCTCAAACCGCAACGCGGCGCGAAGCGTCACGCGCTGTATTCGGAACGCCTGAAAAACTTCTTCTATACCCTGGCCCATCTAGTGGTATGGCTGGCATTCATCGAACTGGGCCTGCGGGTGTGGGGCATGTCACTGATCGGCTTCACCGAAGGTGAAGGACATGAGGTCAGCGTCAAGCTGTTCAGCCTTATTGGCACACTGATCTTTGCCTGGCTGATCTGGATCCTCAGCGACACCGCCGTGCATCACGCCCTCACCCGCTCTCGCAAGGGCCTGGCCAACGCCCGCGCACAGACCATGATGCCGCTGATCCGCAACGTGCTGTTCGTGGCGATTTTCATCATCGCGCTGATCGTCGCCCTGGCGAACATGGGCATGAACGTTACGCCACTGCTGGCCGGTGCCGGCGTGATCGGCCTGGCCATCGGTTTTGGCGCCCAATCGCTGGTCGCCGACCTGATCACCGGCCTGTTCATCATCATCGAAGACTCCCTGGCCATCGACGACTACGTGGACGTCGGCGGCCATCTGGGCACCGTCGAGGGCCTGACCATTCGCACCGTGCGCCTGCGGGACATCGACGGCATCGTCCACACCATTCCGTTCAGCGAAATCAAGAGCATCAAGAATTACTCCCGGGAATTTGGCTACGCGATATTCCGGGTCGCGGTGCCTGCCAGCATGGACATCGACAATGCGATCAAGCTGATGCGCGACGTCGGCCAGAAAATGCGCACCGACCCGCTGCAACGACGCAATATCTGGTCGCCCCTGGAGTTTCAGGGCGTGGAGAGCTTCGAGTCCGGCAACGCGATTCTGCGGGCTCGATTCAAGACCGCTCCGATCAAGCAATGGGAAGTTTCACGGGCATTCAACCTGTCGCTCAAACGGCATCTGGATGAAGCCGGACTGGACCTGGCGACACCGCGCATGAGCATTCAGGTGGTGACGGCGGGTGGCGGGCCAACTGCCGAATAACCCCATAATGTAGGAGCAGCCAGTCGACGCTCGAATGCTCGCGATGGAGGATCAGGCAGCGCGGGGTGTCAGACAGCCAGCGTTTTCGTTGACCACCATCGCGAGCATTCGAGCGTCGACCGGCTGCTCCTACGACAACAACAAATCACAGGCATAAAAAATCCCCGAACCAGTCGGGGATTTTTTATGTTCGATCAATCAGCCCGTGGGCGGATCAATCTTCGCGGTAGCGACGCAGCTTCAACTGCTTACCGGCAACGCGAGTGTCCTTCAGCTTGCTCAGCAACTTCTCAAGACCGTCTTCCGGCAGTTCGACGAGGCTGAAGCTGTCACGCACCTGGATGCGACCGATGGCTTCACGCGCCAGACCACCTTCGTTGAGGATCGCGCCCAGCAGGTTCTTGGCAGCGATACCATCACGCGCACCCAGCGCGGTACGGCAACGAGCACGGCCTTCGGCCAGAGGGATCGGTGCGCGACGCTCGCGGTCACCACGCTCAGGACGATCACCGGAACGCTCTGGACGATCGCCACGCGGTGCGTTGTTCGGCACCAGTGGACGCTCTTTCTCGATAGCGGCCAGGTTCAGCGCTTGACCGTTGGTTGCCTTGCGCAGCAGGGCTGCGGCCAGGGCACGCGGGCTGCAACCGATGTCGGCGGTCAGGCGATCGAGCAGATCACCGTGGGTCGATTCGGCTTCAGCCACCAGCGGCGACAGGCTGTTGGTCAGTTTCTTGATGCGCGCATCCAGAACGGCTTGAGCGTCCGGCAGGCGAACTTCAGCAACCTTCTGACCGGTTACACGCTCGATCACTTGCAGCATGCGGCGCTCACGTGGAGTCACCAGCAGCAATGCACGACCTTCGCGACCGGCACGGCCGGTACGACCGATACGGTGAACGTAGGATTCCGGATCGTACGGCATGTCGACGTTGAACACGTGAGTGATGCGCGGAACGTCCAGGCCACGAGCGGCAACGTCGGTCGCCACAACGATGTCCAGACGCCCATCCTTGAGGGAGTCGATCACGCGCTCACGCTGGTTCTGGGCAATGTCACCGTTCAGCGCAGCGGCTTTGTAGCCTTTGGCTTCCAGGGCGCTGGCCAGGTCCAGGGTCGCTTGCTTGGTGCGCACGAACATGATCAGGGCGTCGAAGTCTTCCACTTCCAGCAAGCTGAGAACGGCGGAAGTCTTCTGGTCAGCGTGAACCAGCAGGTGAGCCTGCTCGATCGCGGTAACGGTCTGGGTCTTGCTCTGGATCTTGACGTGCTTCGGATCGCGCAGGTGGCGCTCAGCGATGGCACGAATCGATTGAGGCAAGGTGGCCGAGAACAGTACGGTCTGACGGGTTTCCGGCATGGCCTTGAAGATGACTTCCAGGTCGTCCATGAAGCCCAGCTTGAGCATTTCGTCTGCTTCGTCGAGAACCAGGTGGTTCACGGTCGCCAGAACTTTTTCGTCGCGACGCAGGTGGTCGCACAGACGGCCCGGAGTGGCGACAACGATCTGTGCGCCATTACGGATTGCTTTCAATTGTGGGCCCATCGGCGCGCCGCCGTAGACAGCCACAACAGTTACGCCCGGCATTTGCTTGGCGTAGGTTTCGAAAGCGGTTGCAACTTGTAGCGCCAACTCACGAGTTGGGGCCAGGATCAGAGCTTGCGGCTCGCGCTTGGACGGATCAATGCGGTGTAGGATAGGCAGGGCAAAGGCAGCGGTTTTACCGGTACCGGTTTGCGCCTGGCCAATCATATCGTGACCGGCGAGAATGATCGGGATCGACTGCTGCTGAATGGCCGAAGGCTCTTCATAGCCGGTAGCGACTACTGCAGCGACAATATTAGGGTGAAGTTCAAGAGCGGCGAAGCCGCCGATTTCCTGGGTCATGGGTCTGCCTCTAAGTGCATCCGCAAAGACCCATGCTCCAAAGCTGCGCATGCCGTGTTGAGACTCAAGAGTCGCCCTGGCAGCTTTGTCGGCGGGGATTTGCGAAAACGAATGAATGAAAGAATCGTTTAGGAAGAGTTCGCTGGGCGAACGTGCAACCGAATCTGACTTCGGGGAATTGCGCCACCTAAACGCGGCCCGGCTAAAGGCCGGCGCGCACTATACCGGAATTTGCCGAAAAAGGGAGCTTTTTTTATCGCAAAACTCCCGCGCACGGCGTTCTATCGCAGGCTTTGCGGATAATCGCTCGAGCGTCTACTTTTCAAAGGCCCTGCCCCGTGGGCGATGACGCTAAAACGGTTCACCCACCCGCCACAGACCTTGAGTCTGCGCGCCCTCAGCCGCTCGAGGAAATGCACCATGAAAGAGCTCAATACCAGCCGTGTGAGTCGGGAAAAGCGTGGTCATGTCCTGTTGATCGGACTGGACCGGGTCGCCAAGCGCAACGCCTTTGATCTCGACCTGCTCAACGAGTTGAGCCTGGCCTACGGTGAATTCGAAGCTGACAGTGAAGCACGGGTGGCCGTGGTCTTCGGGCATGGCGAGCATTTTACCGCCGGCCTGGACCTGGTCAGCGCCAGCGCGGCACTGTCCGAAGGTTGGCAAGCCCCACCCGGTGGCTGCGACCCCTGGGGGGTCTTCGCCGGGCCCAGGGTCAGCAAACCGGTGATCGTCGCCGCCCAGGGCTACTGCCTGACCATCGGCATCGAGTTGATGCTGGCCGCCGATATCAACCTGTGCGCCAGCAACACCCGCTTTGCGCAAATGGAGGTGCAACGCGGCATCTTCCCCTTCGGTGGTGCCACCTTGCGCCTGCATCAGGTGGCCGGCTGGGGCAATGCCATGCGCTGGATGCTGACCGGCGACGAATTCGATGCCCATGATGCCTTGCACCTGGGCCTGGTGCAGGAAGTCATGGCCAGCGAGGATTTGTTGCCGCGGGCTTTTGAACTGGCCGAGCGCATTGCCCGGCAGGCGCCGCTGGGGGTTCAGGCAACATTGATGTCTGCCCGACAGGCCCGCTACGAGGGCGAAACCGCCGCAGCGCAAGGGTTGCCGGCGCTGGTGAAGAAATTACTGGCCAGCGAGGATGCACAGGAGGGTGTGCGGTCACTGGTGGAGCGCCGCCCCGGAATTTTCAAAGGTTGTTGACCCCTGTAGGAGCTGCCGCAGGCTGCGATCATTTGATCTTAAAAAAAAAATCAAGAGATCGCAGCCTGCGGCAGCTCCTACACGGGAATTTGTGTTCTCAGGTCGCCGGGCGAATCGCCTTGATCAGCGACTGCAACGAATAACCCAGCCGCGGCGCCAATGCTTCGGCCCGTGCGGTCAGGCTTTCCATGTCCAGCGCCTGATCCAGTTCCGACGGCACGATCAGGATCACGTTGCCCTCCTTCACCGGCAGCTCCCAGTAATGCCGATGGTAGAGCCCGCGCAGCAACGCGGCGCCCAGTGGCTTGCCATCGTCGGTGGCCCATTGGTTGATCACCAGCCAGCCTCCCGGATTCAGGCGCTTCTGACAGTTCTCCAGGAAGGTCCAGGCCAGATGCCCGACACCCGGACCGACGTCGGTGTAGAGATCGACAAAAATCAGGTCCGCAGGCTCGGCGGTGTCGAGCAGCTCAAGCGCATCGCCCACGCGGATATACAGGCGCGGGTCGTCGTCCAGCCCCAGGTACTCGATGGCCAGGCGCGGCACATCCGGGCGCAGTTCGATGGCTTCGACATCCTCCAGGGGCAGGAACTTGAGGCAGGCCTGGGTCAGCGTTCCGGCGCCAAGCCCCAGGAACAGCGCGCTTTCCGGCTGCTCATGGCACAGCGCACCGATCAGCATCGCCCGGGTATAGTCGTACTCGAGCCAGCTCGGATCGGCCGTGAACACGCAACTTTGTTCGATGGCATCACCGAATTCGAGGAAGCGGTAATCGGCCACTTCCAGCACGCGAATCACGCCATATTCGTCCTGCACCTCGGCGAGCAGATGCTCGACGCGCTCCTCAGTCATTTCGTCTCCTGATCGTTGCCGGGCCTTCTTGGGCAAACAGCAACGCGATAAACCGCAGCGGAAGCGGCAAAGGCGCGATTGTCCGCGAATCGACGGGAACAGGTCACGCACTAATTGCTGATAACATGGTCGTCCGAGCGGAAAACACTAGAGATCATGATGAGCCAACCCTGGAGCCCTGACAGCTGGCGCGCCCTGCCGATCCAGCAACAACCCCAATACCCCGACGCGGCGCATCTGCAGCACGTCGAGCAGACCCTGGCCAGCTACCCGCCGCTGGTGTTTGCCGGGGAAGCCCGGGAATTGCGCCGTCAGTTCGCCGAAGTGACCCAGGGACGAGCGTTTTTGCTGCAGGGCGGCGATTGCGCCGAAAGTTTCGCCGAGTTTTCCGCTGCGAAAATCCGCGACACCTTCAAGGTGCTGCTGCAAATGGCCATTGTCATGACTTTCGCGGCCGGCTGCCCGGTGGTCAAGGTCGGGCGCATGGCCGGGCAGTTCGCCAAGCCTCGTTCGGCTAACGACGAGACCATCGACGGCGTGACATTGCCCGCCTACCGTGGCGATATCGTCAACGGCATCGGTTTCGATGAAAAAAGCCGCGTGCCGGACCCGGAACGCCTGCTGCAGTCGTACCACCAGTCCACCGCCACCCTCAACCTGCTGCGTGCCTTCGCCCAGGGCGGGTTTGCCGACCTGCACCAGGTACACAAGTGGAACCTGGACTTCATCGCCAACTCGGCCCTCGCGGAAAAATACAGCCACCTCGCCGACCGCATCGATGAAACACTGGCGTTCATGCGCGCCTGTGGCATGGACAGCTCGCCGCAACTGCGCGAAACAAGTTTTTTCACCGCTCACGAAGCGCTGCTGCTCAATTACGAGGAAGCCTTTGTCCGTCGCGACAGCCTGACCAACGACTATTACGACTGTTCGGCCCACATGCTATGGATCGGCGATCGCACCCGCCAACTCGATGGCGCGCATGTCGAATTCCTGCGCGGGGTGAATAATCCGATCGGGGTCAAGGTCGGCCCGAGCATGAATCCCGAGGAGCTGATTCGCCTGATCGACGTGCTCAACCCCGACAACGATCCGGGGCGCCTGAACCTGATCGCCCGCATGGGCGCGAACAAGGTTGGCGATCATTTGCCGCAACTGATCCGCGCCGTGCAGCAAGAAGGCCGGCAGGTGCTCTGGAGTTCCGATCCGATGCACGGCAACACGATCAAGGCCAGTAGTGGCTACAAGACTCGCGACTTTGCGCAGATCCTTGGCGAGGTGAAGCAGTTCTTCCAGGTTCACGAAGCCGAGGGCAGTTACGCCGGTGGCATCCACATCGAAATGACCGGTCAGAATGTCACCGAGTGCATCGGTGGAGCGCGGCCGATCACCGAGGACGGTTTGTCGGATCGCTACCATACGCATTGCGACCCGCGGATGAATGCCGATCAGTCGCTGGAATTGGCGTTTTTGATTGCTGAGACATTGAAGCAGGTTCGGCGTTAAACAGCGCTGAATTCTTCGCGAGCAGGCTCGCTCCCACAGTGGACCGCGTCCTACAGGGCAACTCGGTTTACTGTGGGAGCGAGCCTGCTCGCGAAGGGGTCGGCTCAGGCACCATCAATACTGGCCAATGCCACCCGCAATCTTGCCGCACTCGCCCGCGGGCAATTCAACTGGACCTGCGCCAGTCCCAGCCAATCCGCCATCCGCCGCAAATTCACCGCCAACGCCAACATCCCCTCGTCATCCAGCCCCGACGCTTCCTCATGTACCGCATGCACCGCCAACCGCCCGGCCGCCCTCTCGGCACGCAGGTCAACCCGCGCGGCAATCCGTTCATTGTGCAAAAACGGCAGGACGTAATAGCCATAGATCCGCTTGTCCGGCGGCGTGTAGATCTCCAGCCGGTAGCGAAAATCAAACAGCCGCTCGGTACGGCTGCGCTCCCAGATCAGTGAGTCGAACGGTGAAAGCAAGGCACTGGCCTCGACCTTGCGCCGCACCTTTGGCTCAGGCAGGCAATAGGCAGGTTGCCGCCAGCCCTCGACTTCGCAGCAGAGCAACTCGCCTGCCTCGACCAACTCCGCCAGGCGCGGACGACTGTCCCCAGGACCCAAGCGAAAATAGTCTCTCAGATCTTTCTCGGTGCCGACGCCCAAGGCCGACGCAGCATGCCGTATCAGCCCGCGCTGGGCCTCAGCCTCGCTCAGCAGCGGCTGGGCCAGTATTGCAAAAGGAATAACCCGCTCCGGCAGGTCGTAGAGGCGTTCGAAGCCGCGCCTGCCTGCCACTGTCACTTCACCGGCGGCGAACAGCCATTCCAGTGCATGCTTTTCCGCACTCCAGTCCCACCAGGGCCCTGCCCGTTCCTGGCGAGTCGACAGGCTGCCAGCGCCCAACGCGCCCTGCTCCTGAACGCAGGCCAGCACCCGGCGAACCGTGTCCTGCTGCTCACGACCGAAACGCGCCAGTTGCTGATAAATATCTTCGCCACGGCTTGCCCGCTGCATGCGCCAGCGCATCAATGGGTACATCGACAAGGGCAGCAAGGACGCTTCATGCCCCCAGTATTCGAACAAGGTACGCTGTCGTCCCTGGCTCCAGGCGGCTTGATCTAGCAGGTCGGCGCGATACTGGCCAAGCCGGGAAAACAGCGGCAGGTAGTGCGAACGCACCAGCGCATTGACCGAGTCGATCTGCAAAATGCCCAGGCGCTCGATCAATCGATTGATCCTGGCAGGCTTGACCGGAACAGGGGGCTGGCGCCCGACAAAACCTTGTGCGGTCAGCGCCAGGCGTCTGGCTTGCTTCAAGGAAAAAGACAGGGATGCAGGCATCTGGCGACTCTTCGGCAAGGGTCTTCCCACCTTAGCGGCAGGCGGGAAAAACGCCACTACCAACGCCTCATCGCTTGAGAGGATCATTCCAGAATGGCCGGGCAGACTCCCTGCGGACATCGGCTCGACTCAAGCCAATATCACGCAGGCACTCGTCGCTCAGTCGCGCCAACTCGGTTCGATCCCTGTTCAGTTTGCGCCAGCGCTGCAATTGCGTGACCACCGCCCAAACGGGCTGTCGGAGCCTGAGCAGCGCATCGCGCACGCCATGCCTCGCACGCTTTCGTTCAATGCCTTGTCGTTCCATGACACCACTCCTCAATGTTGGGGAGGGGATCTTCGGCCAGCGCAGAACCAGGCTCCAGCAAAGCTCTATGACCATCTGTTTCGGACTCGCGCCTACCCCATCAGCCCGGGGTTTGGCCGGGATAATGGGGTAGTGACAGGACATTTCCATGGGTCGTCGAGCCTATTTTCCATTGCTCATCGGGTCTTGCCAGAAGTGCAGTTCAGCTTCGTGGGCGACGTCGGCACGACTCAAGCCGATGTCCTTCAACGCCTCATCACTCATGCTCGCCAGCATTTCGCGCTCACGGTGCAGTTCGTACCAGCGACTGAACTTGTGCAACAGGTCGGATATCAGGTGAACCGAATGTTTTTCAGTGCCGTGAATTTCATGATGACCTTTCATCTTGTTGCCCTCCGTTTGGATGGCTCAAGTCTCTGCCCAGGTCTAAGATCAATCCAACGAATGTTTCTGATGGTAACCATCTCGGAGATTGATGAATGTCCGCCTACCCGAGTATCGATACCGAAGTGCTGCGTACCTTTGTCGCCATCGCTGACCAGGGGGGCTTCACTCGTGCCGGTGAATTGGTCAACCGTACCCAGTCAGCCGTCAGCATGCAGATGAAGCGGCTGGAAGAAGATGTGCTGCAGCGCCAATTGTTCCAGCGCGACGGACGCCAGGTGCGGCTCACGGCCGAAGGCCAGGTACTGCTGGGTTATGCGCGGCGTATCCTCAAGCTGCACAGCGAAGTATTCAACACGCTGCGCGAGCCACACATGGTCGGTACGGTTCGCATTGGCACCCCGGACGACTACGTGATGCGTTTTCTGCCGGGGATCCTGCGTCAGTTTGCCCAATCCTATCCGCTGATCCAGATCGAAGTGCATTGTGAATCATCAAAACAACTGCTGATGCGCCAGGATCTCGACCTGTCCATCGTCACCCGTGAACCGGGCAGCGAAATCGGCCAGTTGTTGCGCAAGGAGCGTTTGGTCTGGGCCGAGGCGCAATGCTACAGCGCCCACGAGCAGACGCCGTTGCGCCTGGCGATGTTCAACACTGATTGCTTCTGCCGGATGTGGGCCTGTAACGCCCTTGATGCCCAAGGGCGCGATTATCGCGTGGCGTATAACAGCGACAGTCTGTCGGCGATCATGGCGGTCGTCAGCGCTGGCCTGGCTGTCACCGCGCAGCTTGAAAGCCTGATCACCGCGGACATGCGCATCCTGGGTGAAGCCGAGGACCTGCCAGTGCTACCCGAGGCCAGCATCATGCTGGTGCGCAACCTGCATAATCCGTCACCGATCACCGAGTGCCTGGCAGAGCATATCGTCGAAGGCTTCAAGCTTTAAACACAAGCATGACCGCACAGCACAGCAGGAAGCCGCAAAACAAGGCGCGCAACAGGCGCTCCGGCAGGCTGTGGGCGATCTTCACGCCCCAACTGATACTCATCAGCCCGCCGATCGCCAGTGGCACACCGATCATCCAGTTCACCTGGTGATGCACGCCATAGGTGACCAGCGTCACACCGGTGCTTGGCAGTGCCAGTGCCAGGGACAACCCTTGGGCAACCACCTGTGTAGTGCCGAACACGCTGGTCAACACCGGTGTGGCCACCACCGCCCCGCCCACGCCAAACAGCCCGCCCATGGTGCCGGATGCGGCACCGAGCACGCCGAGCCATGGCCAGGAATGGTTCATCTGCGTTGAAGGCGCTGCACTGGTGAAGAACATCCGCACCAGGTTGTAGGCGCACAACGCGATCAGGAACGCGACAAAACCGATGCGCATGCTTTGTGCATCGATACCCACCGCCCAGATCGATCCCAGCCAGGCGAAGCAAAAGCCCATCGAGGCCAGCGGCAGCGCGTAGCGCAACTCGATCTTGTTGCGCTGGTGGTAGCGCCACAGCGCCAGCATCACGTTCGGCACCACCATCACCAACGCCGTACCTTGGGCAATCTGCTGATCGAGACCGAATAACACGCCCAGCATAGGAATGGCGATCAATCCCCCGCCGATGCCAAAGAGGCCGCCGAGTGTTCCCAAGGCGGCGCCGAAAACCAGGTACAGCACAAACTCAATCACTGTGTATCTCTCCCAAACGTCAGGCGATTCATCCTACGCAACTGGTTCTGGCGGCGAAACGCACAGCAACGCACAATGGCTATGCCAAACTCGCACAAGCATCGAGCCACTCATGAATCCCAACCAACTGACCGATCAACTGGGCCTGTTTCTCGACGTTCTGGAAACCGGCAGTTTTTCCGCCGCGTCACGCCGTCATCCACTGACGCCCTCGGCTGTGGCACGGCGCATTGACAGTCTGGAAGGCGCCGTCGGCAGCCAATTGTTCATACGCAGCACCCATGCGGTGCGCGCGACGCCTGCGGGCATGGCGTTCGCTGAGCGCGCACGCAGGATCGTCGCTGAATTGCGCCTGGCCCGGGCCGAAGCGGTGTCCCTGAGCAGTGCTCCGGAAGGCCTGATTCGTATCGACGCACCGGCCGCGTTCGGGCGCCGTCACCTGGCACCGGTGATTGCCGATTTCCTGCTGCTCTATCCCGGCCTCGACGTGCAATTGCAGTTGATCGACAGCTTTGTCGACATGCAGGGCTTGAACCTGGGCAAGGTCGACCTGGTGTTGCGCGCCGGGCAATTGGCCGATACCCGGTTGGTGGCCACGCCTCTGGCGAGCATGGTTCGCATTGCCTGCGCCAGTCCCGCCTACTTGCAACGCCGCGGCGTGCCGAATGATCCGGCGCAACTGGTCGAGCATGATGGCCTGGACTGGGCCGGCCTGGCCCCTCCCTTCGCCTGGCGCTTTGAACGGAACGGCCAGATGCAATTGCATCGGCCGTCGCGCGTGCGCATGAGCGCCAACAATGCCGAAGCGTTGATCTCCAGCGCACTGGCCGGCCTGGGCATTGCCCACTTGCCGACCTGGCTCGTCAGCGAATACCTGTTGCGCGGCGAACTGCTGCCGTTGTTCTGCGAGAACGGCCTGCCAAAGCCGGAAAGCTCCGGGATCTACGCCTTGCGACTGCAGCAACAACCCAACTCCCGCAGTCGCCTTCTCCTGGAATACCTGAAAACCCGTTTCAGCCCCATTCCGCCCTGGGACCTGGAGCTGCAAACCCATCTGGGACGGCACTAGCCAAGAATTGTCTGGCGCGTTAAAGATTTGCCCGCTAGATTCATGAAGATCACTGATCAAGGTTTCCCAATGACCACCAAGCGCGACACCCCGGACAACTGCGACGACCTGCTGCTCGACAACCAGGCCTGTTTCGCCCTGCATTCCACTTCGCTGATGATGACCAAGGTCTACAAGCCCTTGCTGCAGGCGCTGGGCCTGACCTATCCGCAATACCTGGCGATGATGGTGCTGTGGGAGAAGGACGGTTTGACCGTAGGTGAAATCAGTGCGCGCCTGTTGACCGATCCCGGCTCGCTCACGCCACTGCTCAAGCGTCTGGAGGCCGAGGGTCTGCTCAGCCGCACCCGCAGCCGTGAGGACGAGCGCGTGGTGATCGTCGAACTCACCGAACAAGGCCGCGCCTTGCGCGACAAGGCCCGTGACATTCCGCAATGCATCCTCGGTGCCAGCGGCATGACGCTGGAACGTTTGCAGAAACTCCAGGCAGAACTTCAGGAACTGCGCCGGCATCTGCAAGACAGCCTCTGATTTTCAAACCTCCCGAAAATCCTCCCCTGTGGGAGCGAGCCTGCTCGCGAAGAGGGCATGTCAGGCGATATTGATGTTGCCTGGCACACCCTCTTTCGCGAGCAGGCTCGCTCCCACAGTCGTTTTGCGTTTGCGGTGAAAATTCAACTGATCCGAATTTTTTCATAAAAATATCTTGCGCACTAAACATTAGCGCGATACATTCATCTCGCACTTACTTAGCGCGCAAACATTTAGCGCAAACAACCAAACCCGAACGAGGCTTTCACCATGCAAACTCTCTACACCGCCATCGCAACATCCACCGGTGGCCGCGACGGTCGTGCGATCTCCAGCGACAACGTTCTCGACGTCAAGCTCGCCACCCCGAAAGAACTCGGTGGTGCTGGCGGGGCGGCGACCAATCCTGAGCAACTGTTCGCCGCCGGTTACTCCGCCTGCTTCATTGGCGCGCTGAAATTCGTCGCCAGCCAGACCAAACGCAAAATTCCGGATGACGCGTCGATCACGGCCCACGTCGGCATCGGCCAGATCCCTGGCGGTTTCGGCCTGGATATCGACTTGCACATCAGCTTGCCGGGCCTTGAACAAGCCGACGCACAAACATTGGTCGAGGCTGCCCACCAGGTCTGCCCGTACTCCAACGCCACCCGCGGCAACGTCGAAGTGCGTCTGCACGTAACTGTCTAACGTCGCTTTCCACTCAGGCCCGAACAGGAAATGAACATGAACACTTTCAGCAAAGTCTTGACCGGCACCCTTCTCGCCCTGTCTGTCCACAGTGCATTCGCCGGCGACGTTGAACACAACACCCAGGCGTTTCTCGATGTGCTGAATGCCGGCACTGGCAAACCGATGGAACAGCTGACGCCCAAAGATGCTCGCGCCGTGCTGGTGGGCGCGCAATCCGGGGTGAAGCTGACGTTGCCAAAAGCCGATGTCAGCCAGAAGACCATCCAGGTCGATGGCCAACCGCTGGACCTGACCATCGTCCGGCCGGCCGGGGTCAAGGGTGAGCTGCCGGTGTTCATGTTCTTCCACGGCGGCGGCTGGGTGCTGGGGGACTTCCCCACCCACGAGCGTCTGGTTCGGGATCTGGTGGCGGGCTCGGGGGCGGCAGCGGTTTTCGTCAACTACACGCCGTCACCGGAAGCGCACTACCCGGTGGCGATCAACCAGGCTTACGCCGCGACCCAATGGGTGGCCGAGCACGGCAAGGAGATCAACGTCGATGGCAAACGCCTGGCGGTGGCCGGCAACAGTGTTGGCGGCAACATGGCGGCAGTGGTCGCGCTGATGGCAAAAGACAAAGGTACACCGGCAATCAAATTCCAGGTCCTGTTGTGGCCGGTGACCGATGCCAACTTCGACACCGGTTCCTATAACCAGTATGCCGAAGGGCACTTCCTGACTCGCAACATGATGAAGTGGTTCTGGGACAACTACACCACCGACCCCAAGCAGCGTAACGAGATCTACGCTTCGCCGCTTCGGGCGACCCCGGCGCAACTCAAGGGCCTGCCACCTGCGTTGGTGCAAACCGCCGGAGCAGACGTACTGCGCGATGAAGGCGAGGCCTACGCCCGCAAACTCGACGAGGCCGGCGTGGCGGTGACCTCGGTACGCTACAACGGCATGATCCACGACTATGGTTTGCTCAACGTGGTCAGCCAGGTGCCGGCAGTGCGTTCGGCGATGTTGCAGGCGTCGCAAGAGCTCAAGCAACACCTGAAGTAACACCCCCCCTGTGTGTTTCCGACAGGCACAAAAAAGCCCGACTCGATGGTCGGGCTTTTTCATTCCTGAAGCAGTGCTTATTTAGCACGGCCTTTGTAGGAACCGCCTTCGCGGGTATCGATCTCGATCATGTCGCCGATTTCGATGAAGTCAGCAACCGACAGCTCGGTACCGTTCTTCAGTTTGGCAGGCTTCATCACCTTGCCGGAAGTGTCGCCGCGAGCGGAACCTTCGGTGTAGTCAACCTGACGCACGATAGTGGTCGGCAGCTCTACGGAAACCAGGCGGCCTTCGAAGAACACGGCTTCGCAAACGTCGGTCATGCCTTCTTCGATGAACGGCAGAACGCTCTCGATGTCTTCGGCGTTCAGTTCGTACATGGTGTAGTCGGTAGTGTCCATGAACGTGTAGCTGTCACCGCTGATGAAGGACAGGGTCGCTTCTTTACGGTCCAGGATCACGTCGTCCAGCTTGTCGTCGGCGCTGTAGACGGTTTCGGTCTTGTAGCCGGTCAGCAGGTTTTTCAGCTTGGTCTTCATGATCGCGCTGTTACGGCCCGACTTGGTGAATTCAGCTTTCTGAACCAGCCAAGGATCGTTGTCGATACGGATCACGGTACCGGGTTTGAGTTCTTTACCAGTTTTCATTGCGAATATCCGAATTTGGATGGGATTTACAAAAATCTAGGCCGCGTATCATATCCAATTTACATAAAACTGTACCAGCGCCGCGGCAAGATCGGTGTGCAAGGCCTGTTCCAGACACCACGTCTCGGCGTGATTTTGCAGCTGCGGCCAGTGTTTGCGGGTTGATTGCCAGTGGTCGGTCATTGTCTCACCGGCATTCCAGGCCCGCCAGAGACCGCTGATCGCCTCGCCAGCCGCAGGCGAAAGGTCTTTGGTGTAGAGAGAGAGGAAGGCTTCGAGCTTGTCCAGATGAACATCTTCCTCCTGCTGATAGATGTGCCACAACATCGGCCGTCCCGCCCATTGCGCGCGGACAAAGGAATCTTCGCCGCGTACGGCGTTGAAATCACAGCACCAGAGCAGCTGGTCATACTGGTCCTGTCGGACGAACGGCAGTACCTGCACGGTCAAGGCATCGCGCACATGCAATGCCCCCGCCTGCAGGTCCTGCACGCCCAGCCAACGCTCGACGTCACCCAGGATACGCCCTTGCGGCACCAACAGATGAGTGGGCATCGAGTCGCTCGCCAAGGTGTCCAGCCAGCTGGCCAACCCGGAATTTTCATAGGCAAACAGTGAAATCAGTAGCGCACCGGGCGCGCGGTCGACTCCCAGGCCTTGCAGGAAGGTTTGCTGAGCCTCGGGACTCTGCTGGAATTGCCGGCGCCGCTCGAGCAATCCGCTTTCACGCAGCAGGCCGCCCGTACCTTTGTGGAACCCGGGGAAGAAAAAGTGCTTCTGGACGTGTTTGTATTTTACCGACGGCAAGCCGTGGCAGCCGATCACCCAGTCCTCGGCGCTCAGGTAATCGAGGTTCATCCACAGCGGCGTTTTGTCCCGCTGCGCCATGGCGTCCATGTAGGCGCCTGGCAACTGGCAGGCAAACGCGGCGATCACCACATCGGCCGCTTCTACCGGTTGCCAGTCGGCCGACCATTGACATACCTCGACACCCTGGTGCCATTGCCGACCAGCGTGAATGTCGATCTGCGGACACAGGCGCTCGAAGGCACGCAGATCATCGACCCACAAACGCACCTCCACCCCGTGCTCGGCCACCAGTTGCCGGGACAGCCGCCACGTCACGCCGATGTCGCCAAAATTGTCGACCACGGTGCAAAAAATATCCCAGCGGGTTTTCATATCAGGCATTCCAGGCTCCCGTTGGCAAAGGTGCCAATTGTCCGCATAAATCAGCCCGTGCAGAAGAGCCGACGCTGATTAATCTTCGTGCGACAATCGGCAATCGCCCGCGACCCTTCGCCAGGAGGCAACCATGCCCTACCGCCCTACTCCGCGCCGACCCATTGCGATTCACCTCAGCGTCCTGCAACTGACCGGCAGCATCGCCCTGGGCCTGTGGCTGGGTTTCATCGCCATCGCGTTGACCGGCTGGCTGGTGTCCCGGCTGTTTTTCAGCGAACAACTGGCGCCGGTCGCAGCCGCGGTGGAACAACTGGCCAAGCCGCCAGTGGTGGCACGCCCGGTGCCGGACAATCCCGCACAGAGCCCGTTGTTCGAGCAGTATGAAGAAAACCTGCGCAAGAACGAGCAGGCGCAACGACTCGACCAGGCGCGCGGCAGCAACCGCAACCTGTCGAACCCCCGCTGCCAATTCTGGTTACAACAGGATCAGACGGCACCGAGCGAAAAAAGCCGCGCCAACGTCCTGCAATTCTGCGATTGATCATGAATAAGCACACTGTCCACCAACTGATTCTCGACAAATTGCGGGTCGATCTCGACATTGCCGAGCGCGCGGCGCAAACCGCCTACGAAACCGCGACCCACGAAGAAAACATCGCTGAAAACAAGTACGACACCCTGGGCCTGGAGGCGTCTTACCTGGCTGCAGGCCAAGCCAGGCGGGTCGAGGAGATTCGCCAGTCACTGGTGCTTTGCCAGAACCTGGCATTGCGTGCGTATGACGAGCAACGGGGTATCGAGATAGGTGCGCTGCTCGGCCTGGAGGACGAAAAGGGCCGCGAGCAATGGTTGTTCCTGGCGCCGGATGCGGCGGGCCTGAAGGTTGACCTGGTGGGGCAACTGATTACCGTCATCACCCCGCGCTCACCGCTGGGCAAAAGCCTGCTGGGCAAGCTCGCAGGCGACGAGGTGGAGATCCTGGTGGCGGGCGCTCGGCAACAGTTTGCTGTCACCGAGGTGGTTTGACCGGCTGCCCCGCCAACGCGGCGGGCCGCTCTATCAGTGAACCGGCAGTTCGACGCCGTCGAACAGCTCTTCCAGCTCCTGTTTGTTGTGGCACTGGATGGCCTTGGCCATGACTTCGCGAGTCAGGTGCGGGGCGAACTTCTCGATGAAGTCACACATGAAACCGCGCAGGAAGGTGCCGCGACGGAAACCGATCTTGGTCACGCTGGATTCGAACAACTCGCTGGCATCGAGCACCACCAGGTCGTTGTCGAGCTTGGTATCGACCGCCATTTTCGCCACGATGCCCACACCCAGGCCCAGGCGCACGTAGGTCTTGATCACGTCGGCGTCCGCGGCGGTGAACACCACCTTGGGCGTCAGGCCACGGTGGCTGAAGGCTTCGTCGAGCTTGGAACGGCCGGTGAAACCGAACACATAGGTCACGATCGGGTATTCGGCCAGGGCTTCGAGAGTCAACTTCGAGAGTTTGGTCAACGGATGCCCCTGGGGCACGACCACACAGCGATTCCAGCGATAGCAAGGCATCATCACCAGGTCGCCAAACAGCTCGAGGGCTTCGGTGGCAATGGCGAAATCCACGGTGCCATCAGCGGCCATCTCGGCGATCTGCATCGGCGAGCCCTGGTGCATGTGCAGGGCAACGTCCGGATACTGCTTGATGAAATTGCTGATCACCGGCGGCAACGCGTAGCGCGCCTGGGTGTGGGTGGTGGCGATCGACAGGGTGCCTTTTTTCTCGTTGGAGAATTCCTGGGCGATCTGCTTGATGCTTTCGACCTTGCGCAGGATCTCGCCAGCGGTGGTGATAATGCGCTCACCGGCCGGAGTAACGCGCGTCAGGTGCTTGCCGCTGCGGGCGAACACTTCGACGCCCAATTCGTCTTCCAGCAAACGGATCTGCTTGCTGATGCCCGGCTGAGAGGTGTAGAGACTTTGGGCGGTAGCGGAAACGTTGAGGTCGTGGTGCGCCACTTCCCAGATGTAGCGCAATTGTTGGAGCTTCATATGAATCCCTCAAAGCAGGTAGACGCCACGGGCATCAGCGACGGTATATAACTATATTAATGGTTTGAAGAATAAATCTAGAACTTTTTGTCAAAACGCCATTATTCGTGTTCTAGCGATCCCCTTGGCGACGACGCTGCACCAGCGGCACCAGGTAGACCGGTACCTTGGCCAGTTGCAACACACGCGCTGCGGTCCGGCCCAAAGGCGTTTCAGCACCAGCACCGTGACTGTGGCTCCCTACGATGAGCAAATCCACCGAGAGTTTCTGCGCCTGGTCGAGAATCACCTGCGATGGATCACCCTGCAGCACCCGTACCGCCTTGATCCGCAAAAGATCCTGCTCCCCCTCGTCACCCAACTCTTCGCGAAAATTGTCGAGCACCCGCTGCTCGATGCTGGCAATCACCGTGTTAAGACCCTGACTGTGAAATTCGTTCAATGCCTGCTCATCGAGATAACTCTGCAGCACCGATTCGGCAAACAGCCCCATGGGCTCGACGGCGTGCACCACGTACAGGTCGGCATCGAATGTTCGGGCCAATTCCAGGGCATGCTGCATCACCACGGGTGCGTACAGCCCGAGGTCAGTGGCATACAGCATCGAACGAATCATATGACCTCCTCGCGTGCCGACATGGCGGAGATTGATTCAGCTTAGCAGTGCCTTGGCGAGAGCGACATCTGGCGTAACACGTTGAACGGCGGGCTTAAACCTTTTGCTCGTTGCTTATGCCATGCGGCACATGGCCGGTAGCAACCACTTCGCGAGCCAACTCGCAGTGACCGGCCTGATCGTCGAAAAACACATCGGCGGCAAAGGCTTCGAGAAAGGCCGACTTGGTCAGGCCGCCGAGAAACAGCGATTCATCCAGGCGAATATCCCACTCCCGCAACGTACGGATCACTCGCTCATGGGCCGGCGCCGAGCGTGCCGTGACCAGTGCCGTGCGAATCGGACAAGCGTCATCCGGGAACTCGCGCTGCAACAGATTGAGGGCAGCGAGGAAGCCCTTGAACGGCCCACCGCGCAGAGGCTCGCGGGCCGCTTCGCGCTCGCTGGCCTGAAACGCTTCCAGCCCACCGGCCTGATAGACGCGTTCGGATTCGTCGGAAAACAGTACGGCATCACCGTCGAAGGCAATGCGCAGTTCATCGCTGGCTGCACGGCTGGCGCCGCCGGACAGAATGGTCGCCGCGGCGAATCCGGCGTCCAGCGCACTGCGTACGTCTTCGGCGTGGGTTGAAAGAAACAGATCGCAGCCAAAGGCCTTGAGGTAGGGATACGGACTGCGTCCTCCGACAAACGCCGCACGGGAAATCGCCAGTCCATAGTGATGGATCGAGTTGAACACGCGTAGTCCGGTGTCGGCGCTGTTGCGCGAGACCAAAATCACCTCGACCCGTGCCCGGCCGAGGTGGGCATTGAGGTTCAGGAGTTTTTGCACCAGCGGGAAGGCGTCACCGGGCTCGAGTATTTCTTCTTCGTGTTCAATCTGATATTGCCGGTAGGCCTCGACACCACTCGACAGATAGACCTTGTGGCTTTCACTCAGGTCGAACAACGCTCGCGAAGAAATCGCCAGCACCAACTTGTCGTCTATGGACTTTGGCATCCCCTTCCCCCTCCGGTTGATCGACTCAAGTATTACGTCGATCGATGAAACTCAAACTGCGATACATCGCCTCGATCCGTGGCAATTCACAGCCGACGGCCTTCGCCGCGGCCAGAGGCCGAGCGTAGATGGCCTCCAGTTCCAGCGGACGCTTGTGCAAAAAATCGTGGTACATGCTCGGCCAGTAGTCCGGCATTCTCTGCGTCACCTGCAAAAGCTGCTCGGCATAACCGGCGGGCACTTCGTGACCGCAGGCGGTTGCGCCCTGGATCACTTCGGCCATCAGCGAGGTGATCAGCTCACGGCTGTCGGCGTCGGCCATGAGCGGCGTGGTACTCGCCCCGAGCAGCACGGACAGGCCGTTGTACGGAATATTCCAGACCAGTTTCTGCCAGCGCGCCTGGTGCAGGTTAGCCATGGCCTGGGCGTCGATACCAGCCGCACGAAACAACCCGGCCCCCTCCTCGACAATCGCGGCACGCGATGGATCATCGGACGCCGGCCCGCTGTGATAGCCGACATGTACCGCCCCCAGCGCCTGATGAGTGATGACACCGGGGCCCTGGCGATGGACGCAGATATAGCAGAGCCCGCCCAGCACATGCAGCGCATCGGGCAGCAGTTCACGCAGGCTGTCTTCGACATCCAGGCCATTTTGCAACAGCAGCACCCTGGCATTCGGTGCAGCGGCTTGCACGATGGCGGGCGCGAGATCGCGATTACTGGTGGTTTTTGCGCCAACCAGCAACCAGTCGCAAGGTGGCATGTCTTCGGCCGCCGAGTAGGCCTGCACCGGATTCAGCGTCAGCGCTCCATGTACAGCGCTGTGCAGTTGCAGCCCGCGCTCGGCCACCGCACGAAACTCGCTGCGCAACAGAAAATGCACATCGTAGCCGGCCTGCGCCAGCATCATCCCGTAGAACCCGCCGATGGCCCCGGTCCCGATAATTCCGATTGTCGGTTTCGCAACTGCACCCGTCATGGCAACTCCTCTGCTGTTCGACCCAGCGCCTGCCCCAGAGCGGCGTTGAGCTCGGCGCCGGTCAGGCGCGATTTTAGTGCCCCGAAGAATTCGCCGTCGCGTACCACAAACAGCGCCGGCAAGTGAAAGACCTGATATCGCTCGACCACCCCGCCATTGTTGCCGGCATCGATCCAGCACAGGCGATCGACGTCCAGGTCGAGCGCAGGCAGCTGCTCACGGGCAAAACGACAGGAGGCGCAGCCGACACTGGTGAAAATCACCAGCGATACGCCGCTCATTGCCAGCAGCCGTTGGTCGGCGTCGAAATCGGTCAGTTCCAATTCGACCACTATACTGGGTGGAACAATGTCAGATGGCCGACACATGGAGTCCGTGCTCATGGGACGTTTTCTTCCTCATCCTGACGATATACCTGTCGAGTTGACGTTGCTCAAACCTGAGTGCATCTCCAGGCAACAGCTGCACACTATCAGCCTCGGGGGCATGGCTTGCAATTATCACCGCGCCTGGCGCCATGGCACCGCGCTGGAGGTACGCATGCCGACCCTGAACCCGGACCTGCGCTTTCTGGGCTATGTGGCCTGGTGCCTGCGACGAAAGCGAGGCTACCTGGTGGGTATTGCCTTCGTCGACGAACAGACACTTTTCAGCGCAAGAATGGGCGAGCAGGTGTGCCAGATCGAGCGTTACTGCCGCCAGCATGACGCCCACAACGACCTGCAGGAAATCCAGGCCCTGGCCCTGGAGTGGGTCCAGCAGCATGCCGACGAGTTCTCCCACGACAAGGTTCACCAGGCATTTGCACAGGCCGTGCTGGATTAAACCGGGCCAGCCCATTGTCTAGCCACGGTGTAACGCGCTAAGGTTCTGCTCCCCGACGCGCTTAATTTGCTGTGCTCCGCCGCGCGGGTTCGCTGGCGGCCGGCACCCGTGACCTGACGAGTAAACGATGGCTGATTTACCGATCAACGACCTAAACGTCGCTTCCAACGAGACGCTGATCACTCCTGACCAGCTCAAGCGTGATATCCCCCTGAGCGATGCCGCCCTGCGCACCGTCACCAAGGGCCGCGAAGTCATTCGCAACATTCTCGATGGTACCGACCATCGCCTGTTCGTGGTCATCGGGCCTTGCTCGATCCACGACATCAAGGCGGCCCACGAGTACGCCGAGCGCCTGAAGGTTCTCGCGGCGGAAGTGTCCGATACCTTGTATCTGGTCATGCGTGTGTATTTCGAGAAGCCACGCACCACCGTTGGCTGGAAAGGCTTGATCAACGACCCCTACCTGGACGACTCGTTCAAGATCCAGGACGGCCTACATATTGGTCGCCAGCTGTTGCTGGACCTGGCCGAAATGGGCCTGCCAACCGCTACCGAGGCACTCGATCCGATCTCCCCGCAATACCTGCAGGATTTGATCAGTTGGTCGGCCATCGGCGCGCGTACTACCGAATCCCAGACTCACCGTGAAATGGCCTCCGGCCTGTCCTCGGCCGTCGGCTTCAAGAACGGTACGGATGGCGGCCTGACCGTTGCGATCAACGCCCTGCAATCGGTTTCCAGCCCGCACCGCTTCCTGGGCATCAACCAGGAAGGTGGCGTGTCGATCGTTACCACCAAGGGCAATGCCTACGGTCACGTCGTACTGCGCGGCGGCAACGGTAAGCCGAACTACGACTCGGTCAGCGTAGCCCTGTGCGAACAAGCGCTGAACAAAGCGAAGATCAAGCCCAACATCATGGTCGATTGCAGCCACGCCAACTCCAACAAGGACCCGGCCCTGCAACCGCTGGTGATGGAAAACGTCGCCAACCAGATCCTCGAAGGCAATCAGTCGATCATCGGCCTGATGGTCGAAAGCCACCTGAATTGGGGTTGCCAGGCCATCCCGAAAGACCTCGCCGACCTGCAATACGGCGTGTCGATCACCGATGCCTGCATCGACTGGACTGCTACCGAAAACACCTTGCGCAGCATGCATGCCAAGCTCAAGGAAGTACTGCCAAAACGCCAACGCACCTGATTGGCGCTTGCCGCAGACAAAAAAACGCCGGGCTGAGCCCGGCGTTTTTTTATGCAGCGATTTTCTCGAGGGTCACTGGCTCAGCTTGGCAGCATGGCGCTGGTGACGCTCCATGTAGCGCTCGACATAGGAGCACGAGGGAATGACGGTATAGCCCATTTCCTCGGCGTACTGCAGCGCCTGTTCGGTCAGGGCCGCGGCGATGCCGCGACCGCGCAATGCATTGGGCACAAATGTGCGATAGATATCCAGGGTCTGTTTCCCCAGATCCATATAGGTCAGGTAGGCACGATGACCGTCCACATTGGTCTCGAATTGATGACCAGCCTGGTCATGGTGGATGGACAACGCCTCGCTCATCACTACTCCTCGCGGGTCTGGAATTCTGACCCCTACCTTACCGATGTTTTTCCGGCGAAGGAACAACTACGCCACCCCGTGCCTGAATCGACACCGAGAAGAGCTACACCGATCTCGCGCAACCGAGCACGTACAAATAGTAGGCACCATTGGCAGAAATGCTCAAGGTTCGCTCGTCATCATGCTGGTTGGCAGGTGCTGCTGTGGATAACGCAGGAAACAGCTCGACCGAAAGGTCTTGCAGCGATCGGTAGCCTGAACATTGCCGGATGTTGAGACATAAGACGAGCGCCCCTCGTTAAAGTCACCTGAACATCGAGAAAGATATGAGGGACACTGCGCAATTTCCGAACAAAAGTGTAGACGAATGCATCTAGAAGGACTTTAGCCAAGACCGGAAAAAGAGCTTTGAGCCTGGGGAACTTTTCCTTGGCGGCTCGCTCATCTCGGGCCTTGCAGCTGGATATTTTTTATACAACGCAGTTAAAAGTTGCTCGAAAAAGAATCAACGCCTACAATTTTTTTTGCTTCTTGCTTCACGTCAGTTTACTTACGACAAGTAATGGGTAGTATGTACGCCGGCTATTTCCTCACTCGGAGGAGACAGCCACTTAATAGAAAGTCCTTGAAGGGGAACACGATGAACAACGTTCTGAAATTCTCTGCTCTGGCCCTGGCCGCAGTTCTGGCTACCGGTTGCAGCAGCGCATCGAAAGAAACCGAAGCACGTCTGACCGCTACTGAAGACGCAGCAGCTCGCTCCCAAGCTCGTGCAGACGAAGCTTACCGTAAAGCTGATGAAGCTCTGGCTGCTGCTCAAAAAGCACAACAGACTGCTGACGAAGCTAACGAGCGTGCTCTGCGCATGCTGGAAAAAGCTAGCCGCAAGTAATAGTCCTTCGGGATTATTATCAAGCCGACCCATTTTTTGGGTCGGCTTTTTTATTGCCTGCTGTTTCCTGCAGCCAATAAAAAACCCGCCGACGCGGCCTGCGTCGGCGGGTTTTTTTCAGGCATTACTGCAGCGGGTCGATCGGCGCACTCGTCACCATGGCCGCGGTAGTGTTCGGCACGCCGATTTCCACCGGCAGGCCATCTTCGGCAGCCACTACATCACGTACCACATCCCAGTTCATACGCAGGTTATTGGTGATGTCTTCACGCTTGAGCATCGCGTTGATCACCGCAGTGTGCTTGTCGACCACCGACGGGTTGCCCTTGTCATCCAGCGGCGTGTGCGCTTCCAGGTAGACCTTGCCGCCACTCACGCCAAACTTGTAGGAGTCGTTGATGATCCGCACCGACGTTCCAACCGGCACCATGCCTGCCATTTCCAGCACGTTATTGTTGAACATGCGGAAGCAGCCATGGCTGGTGCGCATGCCGATGCCGAACTTCTTGTTCGAGCCGTGGATCAGGTAGCCCGGAGTCCCCAGGGTGAACTTGAACGGCCCCAGCGGGTTGTCAGGGCCGGCCGGCACCACGTTGGGCAGCGGATCACCATCGGCGGCATGTTCGGCCTTGATCGATGCTGGAGGCGTCCAGGTAGGGTTCGGCGTCTTGGCGGTGATGCTGGTGTGGGCAATCGGCGAGCCCCAACCTTCACGACCGATACCCAGCGGGTAGGTGTACACCACGTTCCGGCCTTTCGGGAAGTAGTAGAGGCGGTACTCGGCCAGGTTGATCACAATACCTTCACGTGGTCCTGGTGGCAGGATGAAGCGGGTTGGAAGCACGATTTCAGTGCCGGCACCAGGCAACCATGGATCGACGCCAGGGTTAGCGGCCACCATTTCCGAATAACCCAGGTCGTAGGTCGTGCCCAGGTCGGCGAAGGTATCTTCGTACTTGGCCTTGATCACCTGTACCTGACCAACGATGTCTTCACCAGGCGGTGGCAGGGGTAGCTCCAATGCTGCGACGGGACCCGCTACACAGAGGGCGGCAAGTGTCAGGCAGCGGGTGACGGCGGGAAAGCGCGGCAACATCCGGAAAATCCTTTGCATGATCGACATAGGGTATAAGAACGCGATTGTACACCGCTGGCCGTTATTTCGGGGAGGTTGCGGGGGGTGTAGGCGATGCAAGGCATTTCGTGTCGCCTGCCATTCGACCTATTGTTTGTTAACGGAGTACATATCCATTCCTCCGGTAACGGCCACTTAGGGTTTCGCTTTTACAGCGAGTCACTTGGAAAAGCCCCAAGTAACCAAGGGCTCTTGCCCC